>JBDQIL010000187.1:0-7080 GCA_040264415.1 Myxococcota bacterium | reverse complement strand
CTCCATGTCCATCCGCCCCGCCGCCCGCCTGGCCACCCTGCTCGCGCTGCTCGGGAGCGGGTGCGCGGCCTCCGACACCTCGGACGACCCCGCGGGCGCCGAGGTGCCGGCCGATGACAGCGGAGAGGAGGCCGCGTCGGCCTGTGACGCGGTCGATGCGGTGGGGTGGTCCGAGGCCAGCCACCTCAAGGGGGCCGCCGGCGACGTCGAGACCGTCTTCCCGGCTGACGGCGTGCTCCGCATCGATCTGGTGTTCTGCGCGTCTGATCGCGCCGACATGGTGGCCGACCTCGAGGCGCTGCTCGGCGACGTGGGGGGCGGCCCGCCCGACGGCGGCGGCCCGCCCGACGGCGGCCCACCCGAAGAGGGCGGCGGCGGCGCCCCCGAGCTCGACGCCGACCCCATGTACGTGCCGGTGACGGTCTCCTTCGACGGGCGCACCTGGCCCTCGGTGGGCGTGCGCTACAAGGGCAACAGCTCGCTGTCTCGGCCCTACGCGACCGGCAGCATGAAGCTCCCCTTCCGGCTGCACTTCGACAAGCTCGAAGACAGCGTCGCCGCGGTCGAGGACCAGCGCTTCTTCGGCTACCAGGAGCTCAAGTTCTCGAACGCCGACCTCGACCCCTCGCTGGTGCGGGATGTGGTGATGAGCGAGACCCTGCGGGCCGCGGGCGTGCCCGCGGCCCGCGGCGGCTTCGCCGAGATCTGGGTGGACGAGGGGGACGGAGAGCCGGTCTACTGGGGCCTGTACGGCATGTTCGAGGACCCGGCGGGCGAGCTGCTCGACGACTGGTTCGACGGAGACGACGGCGCCCTCTACAAGGCCGACGGAGACGGCGCGACCCTCGATCTCGCCGACGCCGACGCCCTCGTAGACAGCTTCGAGGTCAAGACCGACGCCGGTGACCACAGCGAGCTCGAGCTGCTGGTGGACATCCTGGCCGACGACTCCACGGCCTCGGCCGATTGGCGGGCCGACCTCGAGGCCACCTTCGACGTCGACGGCTTCTTGCGGTGGCTGGCCCTCGACTCGCTGGTCGGAAATTGGGATGGCTACGGCCAGATGACCCACAACTACTACCTCTACGCAGACCCCGCCGACGGCGGTCGTTTGGCCTTCGTGCCTTGGGACTTCAACGAGTCCTGGCGCCACGACGGCACGCGGTCCACCCAGTCGGTCTCGCGCGACGAGGTGGGCGCCGGCTGGCCCCTCATCCGCCGCCTGCTCGACGACCCGGTCTACGCCGCCCGCTACGACGAGCTCGTCGAAGAGCACCTCGACGGCGTGCTGGCCGAAGAGGTGGCTGCGGCGCGGCTGACCGCGGCGTGGGAGCGCGTGGCGAGCGCCGCCCGCGCCGAGTCCAGCCCCTACACCAACCAGGCGGACGTCTCCGACTTCGAGGGCGCGCTCGAGGGCGACGACGGCTCGCTGCTCGACGCGCTCGACGAGGCCCGCGCGCGGGGCCAGGCCTTCCTGCGCTGACCGGCCAGCCGCGGCTGTGGTCAGGGCCCGTCCGCCGGCAGGAGATCCTCCGCGATAGCCTACCGGACGTCCCAAGGAGCGCCGCGCATGGCCTTCGTGCACCTCCACAACCGCTCGCAGTACAGCCTGCTCGACGGCGCCATGGCGCCCGCCGAGCTCGCCGAGCGCGCCGGCGAGCTGGAGATGCCCGCCGTCGCGCTCACCGACACGTGCAACCTCTACGGGGCCTGGGAGTTCTTCAAGGGCTGCAAGGGCGCCGGTGTGCAGCCGGTCTTCGGCGCGAGCGTGTGGATGTGGCCCCCTGGCCTCGACCAGCGCGATCCCCGGGGCCCCGACGGCGGCTGGAACCTCGTGTTCTTGATCGAGGGTGGAGAAGACGCCCGCGTCACCGACGGCACGGTGGGCTTCCGCAACCTCAACCAGCTGCTCACGCGCGCCATCTTCGACGGCATGCACTACCGGCCGCGCATCGACTGGGAGCTCCTGGCGCGCCACCACGAGGGCCTGCTGTGCCTCACGTCGGGGCTCAACGGGGTGCTGGGTCAGGCCGTGCGCGGCGACGACGGCGAGCAGCGGGCCCGGGCCGACCTCGCTCGGCTGACCGAGATCTTCGGCCCCGAGAACCTCTTCGTCGAGCTCCAAGACTTCGGCCTGCCCCACCAGCCCGAGCACTGCGACGCCGCCCGCCGGCTCGCCGCCGAGCTGTCCCTGCAGACGGTGGTCACCAACGACTGCCGCTACCTGCAGAACACCGACGCGGTCACCCTCGACCTGCTCAACTGCGTGGCCCGCACCACCCCGCTCGATGATCTCGAGCGGTCACCGCTGCCCACAGACCAGCAGTACGTCAAGACCGAAGCCGAGATGCGGCTCATCTTCCCTGATGACGGCGACGCCATCACGCGAACGGTCGAGATCGCCCGCCGCTGTCGCTTCTCGTTCAAGACCGACACCTACTACTTCCCCGCCACCGACGCGCCCGACCCCGACCCGGCCCCGCCCGAGGGCGTGAAGCTCGCCGACGCCGACCGGGCCGACACCGACGCCAACTGGGCCTACTTCTACCGTGCCTTTCCGCCGCCCAAAGACTTCGGCCTGCCGTCGCCCGACGAGGCCATCCCCCCGCGACCCGACGGCGCCGGCTCCATCAACGGCTACTTCGAGTGGTACTGCGCCGAGGGCCTGAAGTTCCGCCTGCGCGACCTCCCCGAAGAGCAGCACGCCGCCTACTGGGAGCGCCTCGACTTCGAGCGCCGCATCATCGAGAACATGGGCTTCCCCGCCTACCTGCTCATCGTGGCGGAGTTCATCAACTGGGCGAAGGACCACGCGATCCCGGTGGGGCCGGGCCGCGGCTCGGGCGCCGGCGCGGTGGTCAACTGGGCCCTGCGCATCACCGACATCGACCCGCTGCGCTTCGGGCTGCTCATGGAGCGGTTCTTGAACCCCGAGCGGGTCAGCATGCCCGACATCGACGTCGACTTCTGCCAAGACCGCCGCGAAGAGGTGATCCAGCACGTCCGTGAGAAGTACGGCGCCGACCTGGTCAGCCAGATCATCACCTACGGCAAGCTGCAGGCGAAGGCCGCGCTGAAAGACGTGGCCCGGGTGTTGGGGCTCGACTTCAACCAGGCCAACCGGCTGGGCAAGCTGGTGCCCGACAAGCTGGGCATCAAGCTCGACGAGGCGGTCGACGAGTCCCAGCGCCTGCGCGATCTGGCCGAGGGCGATCCGGTGACCGGCCGCATCGTGCAGCTGGCGCGCCGGGTCGAGGGCATGACCCGGCAGACCGGCGTGCACGCCGCTGGCGTGGTCATCGCCGACCGGCCCATCGTCGAGCACGCGCCGCTGTACCGCGACGGCCCCGAGGGCGGCCCGGTGGTGCAGTTCGACATGAAGTTCGCCGAGAGCGTCGGGCTCATCAAGTTCGACTTCTTGGGCCTCAAGACCCTCGACCAGCTGCGCGACGCCGTGGCGCTCATCGAGCGCAACACCGGCGAGGCCATCGCCCTCGAGGCGCTCCCCTACGACGACGAGGCCACCTTCAAGCTGCTGCAGAAGGGCGACGGGCTGGGCGTGTTTCAGGTGGAGTCGTCGGGCATGCGCGAGCTGCTCGCCCGGCTGCGGCCCACCAGCATCGACGACCTCATCGCCTTGCTCGCGCTGTACCGGCCGGGCCCGCTGTCGTCGGGCATGGTCGACAACTTCATCGACTGCAAGCACGGCCGGAAGGCCATCTCCTACCTGCACCCCGATCTCGAGGAGATCCTCAAGCCCACCTACGGCTCCATCGTCTACCAAGAGCAGGTGATGCAGATCGCCCAGGTCTACAGCGGCTACACGCTCGGCGCCGCCGACCTGCTGCGCCGGGCCATGGGCAAGAAGAAGGCCGAGGAGATGGAGAAGCAGAAGGCCATCTTCATCGACGGGGCCAAGGCGCTGGGGCGCGACCCCGATCAGGCCATCGAGATCTTCGATCTGTTGGCCTACTTCGCTGGCTATGGCTTCAACAAGAGCCACTCGGCCGCCTACGGCGTGGTCAGCTACTACACGGCCTTCCTCAAGGCCCACCACCGCGCCGAGTACATGGCCGCGGTCATGACCATCGAGGCGAGCAACACCGACAAGTTGCTGGCCTACATCAACGACTGCAAGCGGGCCGGCCTGCAGGTGCTGCCCCCCGACGTCAACCACAGCGTGGTGGGCTTCGACGTGCCGGCCGAGTCGCGCGACATCATCCGCTTCGGCATGGGCGCCGTGAAGAACGTGGGCGACGCGGCGGTCGAGGCCATCCTCGAGGCCCGGGTCGAGGCCGGCGGCCGCTTCGAGAGCTTCATGGACTGCCTCGAGCGCATCGACCACCGGCGCGTGAACAAGAAGGTGGTCGAGAACCTGGTCAAGTGCGGCGCCTTCGACTGGACCGGGCACCCCCGGCGCGCCATGTGCGAGGGCCTCGAGCAGGCCATCCGGTCGGCGCAGCGCACCCAGGCCGACAAGGCGTCGGGCCAGACCAGCCTGTTCGGCATGATGGCCAGCTCCCCCAAGCCGCAGGTGCGTCTGCCCGACACCGGAGAGTGGGCGGTGGCCACCAAGCTGGGCCACGAGCGCGACGCGCTGGGCTTCTTCATCACGGGCCACCCCATCGAGGCCTATATGGGCATCGTGCCCAAGGTCACGTCCTGCCCCATCAGCCACCTCATCCACAAGAAGCCCGACTCCGAAGTCAAGATCGCCGGAATGGTCTCGACCTTCCGGCAGATCCGCACGCGGCGGGGCGACAAGATGGCCTTCGTCACCCTCGAAGACATCGGTGGATCGGTGGAGTGTGTCTTCTTCAGCGAGCCCTGGGCGCGGTCGCAGCGGGCCATCGCCTCCGACCAGCCGCTGCTGGTGCAGGGCAAGCTCGAGCGCAAAGACGACGGGGTGAAGATCTTGGCGGAGAACGCGCGGTTGCTGAGCGATGTGCGCGAGGGCTCCACCCGCGAGGTGCACCTCGTGCTCGACGCGGATGAGCTGGAGAATGGGCGGCTGCCCCGTCTGGTCGAGGTCCTGCAGGCCTCTTCGGGGGCCAAGCCGGTGCATCTGCACCTGCACCTGCCGGGTCAGGCTTGGGTGAGCCTGCGGGTGGGCGACGACCTCGCCGTCACTCCCGACGACGCGCTGATGGAGGGCATCGAGACCCTCTTCCGCCGCACCGACGTGGTGCGGCTGTCTTGAGCGCGGTCCGCGCCTCGGGCATCCTCTGCCTCACCCTGGAGTCTCCTCCGCCATGACCTTGCTGCTCTGCCTCTCGCTGACCGCCCCAGCGCTCGCGACCGACGTGGCCTTTCCCGCGGTGGTCGAGGCGCGCGACGGTGGGGTGGTCAACTGGACCGACCTGCGCCTCGAGGTCACCTCCCGCAGCGACGCCACCCGGGGCGCCTGGAAAGACCGGCGGGTGCAAGAACAAGACGCGGTCGACCGGCTCGCGCCCCGCATGTCGGCCTTGGCCGAAGACGTGTCGGTGACGCCCGAGCGCTCGGCCTCCGACGTGATCGACAGCGACGCCGAGCTGGGGCTCCGCCTCACCGATGCGCTCAAAGACTGGCGAGTCGAGGAGACCCGCTACCACGCCACCGGCGGCGTCGAGATGGACGCCGCGCTCGACCTGCGCGCCTGGCTGCGACCGGCCCTCGCCAGCCTCTCGGCCGCCGGCGAGCCGCCCGACCGCCCCGAGCGGGTCACCGGGCTCGTGGTGGACGCGCGCGGCCTCCCCTTCGAACCCAGCGTGGCGCCCACTGTGCTCACGGCCGACGGCACGGCGATCGTGCGCGCCCAGCTGCTGAGTGAGGGCACCCTGCGGTCGCGCGGCCCGGTGCTCTACGTGCTCGACCCGGCTGACCCCCGCGCCGCCGCGAGGGCGGGCGGCGAGCCTCTGTTCGCCCAGGCGACCGCGGTGAAGGGCGGCGCCCTCGTGCTGGCCGCGGCGAGCCCGGCGGCCTCCGACCCCGCCCTCTCCGACCTCGTCGCCTCCGGGCGGGTGGTCATCGTGATGGACCCGCCGTGATCCGCCGCCGCCCCACCAGCACCTCCGGCGGGCCGGTGGCGCGCCCCCGTCGCCGGCGCCGCGCGCCGCCCGATTCGGATCCACCGGGGCCCCCCGAGCGCCCGGCGTGGTGGCGCACGGCCATGTGGGCGGGGGGCTTCGCCCTGTTGACCGCCGTGCTGTTCTGGCTGTTGAGCCCCGTCTTCGCGGTGCTCGCCGCCAGCGCCGGGCTCGCCTACCTGCTCGACCCCGTCGCCGACTGGCTCGAGCGCCGCCGTCTGTCGCGCGAGGCCGCCATCGGCGTCATCTACATGGGCGGCCTGGTGGCAGCGGCCGTGCTGGTGCTGGTGCTGGTGCCGTCGTTCCTCTCGGAGTGGGAGGAGATCCAGCTGCGCCTCGACGGCTTCGATCCCGACATCTACCCCCACCTCGAGCCTGTGCTCGTACGGGTGGGGGAGGCGGTCGGCCAAGACCTCACGCTCAACCCCGACAACGTCGAGCGCATGCGCGCGCGGGTGCCGCAGCTCATCCAAGAGAACCTGCCCAAGCTGCAGGCGTTGGCGTCGCGCACCGGCGGCGAGCTGCTCACGCGCGGCTTGGGGCTCATCAACGTGGTGCTCAACCTCACGTTGCTGCCCATCTTCGTGTTCTACCTGCTGCGCGACTGGGACAAGATGATGCGCGGCCTGGCTGAGCTGGTGCCGGCCCACCTCCGGCCGCGGGCCACGCGGGTGGCCGGTGAGGTCGATCAGCGGCTCGCGGCCTTCGTTCGCGGGCAGATCACCGTGGCGATGGCCATGGGGGGCATGTACTCGGTGGGCCTGCTGGTGGCGGGCATCGACCTCGCCATCCCGGTGGGCGTGCTGTCGGGCCTGCTGGCGGTCGTCCCCTACCTGGGCACCGCCGTCGGCATCGTGCTGTCTCTGGTGCTCGCCCTGGTCGAGTTCGGCTTCGACATCCACCTCCTCTACGTCCTCATCGTGTTCGGCGCCGTGCAGTTCGTCGAGGGCAACTTCCTCACCCCTCGCATCGTGGGCGACAGCGTCGGTCTGCACCCGCTGGTGGTGATGAT
>JBDQIL010000186.1:0-7083 GCA_040264415.1 Myxococcota bacterium | reverse complement strand
GGCGCTCGGCCTGCTCAGCGTGCTCGACCCCGGCGACCTCGCCCGCGCGGTCTCGGTGGGCGACACGGCGGCCCTCGCCCGGGCCCCCGGGGTGGCCCAGGGCGAGGTCGATCTCGGACTTGCGGTAGTCGAGTCGGGCCAGCGCAAGGGGCAGGGGGTCGCCCGGCCGGGCGGGCGAGGCGGCCGGCGTGGCGGCGCCGCTGGGCTCGAACATGCCGTCGGGCAGCTTGTCTTTCAGCTCGAGGCACAGGCGCTGGGCGGTGCGCTTGCCCACCCCGGGGGCCCGGGCGAGGGCCGCCGTGTCGCCCACCGAGACCGCGCGGGCGAGGTCGCCGGGGTCGAGCACGCTGAGCAGGCCGAGCGCCATGCGCGACCCCACGCGGTTGACCCCGCGCAGGGTGTCGAAGACGTCGCGCTCCTGAGCGGTCTCGAACCCGAACAGCTCGAAGGCGTCTTCGCGCACGATGGTGGAGATGTGCAGGGTGACCGGATCGACCCGGCCCAGCATGCGGCCGATCAGACTGGCCGTGCCGTGGACCTTGTAGCCGACCCCGCCCACGTCGAGGACGAGGTGGTCGGGCCCGGTGGCGGCGGTCAGGCCGCGGAGCATGGCGATCATGGGCGGGCCTCGCGGGTGCGGTCGAGCTGTCGCTGAAAGCGGACGTGGTGGAGGTGGGCGATGGCGATGGCGGCCGCATCTGCGGCGTCTTGGGGCAGGGGCTCGGGCAGGCCGAGCAGCCGCTGTACCAGCCGCTGCACCTCGGACTTGCCGGCCCGGCCGTGGCCGGCGACGGTCTTCTTGACGGTCATGGCGTTGTATTCGCCGAGCGGCACGCCAGCCTGGGCCACCGCCAGGATGGCCACCCCGCGGGCCTGCCCGAGGCGCAGCGCCGACTCGCTGCTCTTGTGCCGAAAGATGGCTTCGATCGCCGCCTCTTCGGGCTTCACCGTGAACAGCGCCCGCTCGAGGCCCGCGTGGAGCGCCAGGAGCCGGTCGGGCATGGGGGTCTTGGCGGAGGTGCGCACGACGTCGGTGTAGACCAGCTCAAGGCGGCCCGCGCGGCGGCGCACGGCGGACACCCCCATGGCGGTGCTTCCGGGGTCGATTCCGAGGACGAGCATGCAGGCCTGCGGTCGAGCGGGTGAACAGGTGTCCAGTAATCCGCCCTCGCGCCCGTGTCACCTGCGCCCTCTCCCGCCGTGGCTCCAGCTGGGGTGCTGGAGAGGGCGGGGGAGGCGCCCGGATCGTCTCGCGGCGGGGTGCCATGGGCGCGCCCCGCTGCGGGCGTTACCGTGGCCTGTCCCGCTCAGGAGCCCCTGGATGCGCCGTCGCGCCGTCCCTCTGCTGCCGGTCGTGGCAGCCTTGTTGGGGTCGCGCACGGCCGCCGCCGCCGGTGCCGCCGCGCCGCAGCAGTCGATGCTGCTGTTGCTGACGGTGCTCGCCATCATCGGCGCGGGCTACCTGCTGGCCCACTTCGTGGTCGCCCGCCTGCAGCGTCGGTTCCTCTTCGTCTCCGGTGCCGAGTACCTCTTGCTCGGTGTGCTGTTGGGCGCCTCGAGCGGCGTGCTCTCCGACACCACCGCCCTCGCGCCCGTCATCGCCTTCGGCACCGGCTGGATCGGCCTTCGCGAGGGCACCCGCCTGCGGCTGTCCTGGCTGCAGGGCTTGCCCCGGTGGTCGGCCCGCGTGGCGCTGGTCGAGGCGGTCGTGGTGGGCGGCGGCCTCACGGCGCTGTCGGTGCCCCTGCTGGTGGCCTTGACCGGCACGAGCACGCAGGCGGCGTGGCTGCCCGCGGCGGTCATCGGCTGCGCGGCCGCCGCCTCGAGCAACACGGCCACCACGCTTCTCCGGGCGCGCTACCCGCACCTGACTGCCGGCACCCTCGACACCCTCACGCACGCCAGCCGGCTCTCCGAGGCCTTGTCCATCGTCGCCTTCGGCGTCCTGCTGTGCTTCTTCCACCCGGCGGTCGATGGCGCCCTGGCGCACCCGGTGCCGGCCGAGTGGGTGCTGCTGATGCTCGGGTTGGGGGTCACCCTCGGCGGCCTGTTCAGCCTGCTGGTCAGCAGCGAGTCCACCGAGAACCACCGCTTCATGGCGCTCGTGGGCATCATCTGCTTCGCCACTGGGGCGGCCTTCTTCCTGGGCTTGTCCGCGCTCACCGTCAACCTCGTGTTGGGCGTGGTGCTGGCCCACACCGCCCGGGGGCGCGACCTCTCCGACACCCTGGGGCAGACGGTCGCGCCGGTGGTGATGCTGTTGCTGCTGTTGGCGGGGGTGCTCTGGGCGCCGGTCCCCGCGCTGCAGGGGGTGGCGCTGGCTGCGGCGGTGGTCTTCGGGCGCCTGGGACTCAAGCTGCTGTCGGGCTGGCTGGCGAGCGCGGGCACCCCGCTGCGGGCCGACTTCGGGCGCGGCACGCTCGCGCAGGGCCCGGTGGCGCTGTGCATCGCGCTGTCGTACCGGCTGATCTTCGACGGGCCGGTCGTCGACCTGGTCTTCACCGCCATCCTCGCGTCGGTGGTGCTCAACGAACTGCTGGCGTCGCGGGTGCTCAAGGGCCTGCTCGTAGACGCTGGAGAGCTGCGCCAAGACGTCGTCCTCGACGGCGGCGCCGGCGGGGGGAGCTGAGATGCATGTCGTGGTGGTCGGGCTGGGACAAGTGGGCGAGGCGGTGGTGCGCGCGCTCGAGGCGCAGCGACACGACGTGGTGGCCATCGACCGAGATCCGGCGCGGACGGCCTGGGCCGAGGAGCACTTCGACGTGGCCACCCTCTGCGGCTACGGCGCCAGCGCGCGGATCCTCAAGCTGGCGGGGTGCGAAGACGCCGACCTGCTGGTGGCCGTCACCGACCAAGACGAGACGAACCTCGTGGCCGCGCTCACGGCCAAGCACCTGGGCACCCGCCGCGGCGTCGCGCGCGTGCAGGGGGCCGACTGGGTGGACATCGGCGGCCAAGACGGCGTCGCGGTGGGCCTGCTCGGGGTGGACGCGGTCTTCAACCCCCGGGTGTTGGTGGCCCGTGAGCTGGCCCGCGTGGCCCGCTCGGCGGGCGCCCTCGAGGTGATCGAGCTGGCCGAGGATCGCTTGGAGATGGTGCAGCTCGAGCTGGCCGAGGGCGTGCGCGCGTTGGGGCGACCGCTGTCTCAACTCGCCCTGCCCGATGGGGTACGGGTGGGCGCCATCCTTCGGGCCGGCACGCTGCTGGTGCCGGGCGGCGTCGATGTGCTGCGGCCCGGCGACCGAGCCTACCTGCTCGGCCTGCCCAGCGCGCTCCCCACGGTGCTGCCGTGGTTCACCGAACGTCTGGTGGCGAACCACGTGGCCATCCTCGGCGGCGGCGTGGTGGGCTCCACCCTGGCCCGCCAGCTGGTGGGCACGGCCACCCGGGTCACCCTCATCGAGCGCGACGCCGACCGCGCCGAACAGCTCGCCATCGAGATGCCCGAGGCCACGGTGGTCATGGGCGACGGCACCGATCTGCAGCTGCTCGAGGAGCACCGCATCGGCGGCTGCGACCTCTTCTTCGCGGTCACGGCGGAGGACCAGGCGAACCTGCTCGGGGCCCTGGTCGCTCGCCGGGCGGGGGTGGCGCGCACGGGGATCCTGGTTCACCGCGGCGAGTACGAGCAGATCTACCACCAGCTCGGGATCGACATCGTGGTGTCGCCGCGCGCGATGGCCGCCGACGTCATCCTGCGCCACTGCCGCGGGGTCGATGTGCGCAAGCTCACCGCGCTGGCCCAGGGCCAGGCCGAGCTCATCGAGCTGCAGGCGCCCGCCGGCTGCCGCGCCGTGGGGGTCCCCCTGGCGCGCCTCGACCTGCCCCGGGGCGCCATGGTGGGCGCCATCCTCAAGCCCGACCGGGTGATCGTGCCGGGCGGCGCCGATGTGATCGACGCCGGTGACGGCGTCATCCTCATCACCACGTCGAGCGCCCGCCGCGGCACCGCTCGCCTCTTCCGCGGCCCCAACGCGTGATCGCTGCCCGCCCCGCCGTGCACCGCATGATCGCCCGCCCTGTGGGGCTGGTGTTGCTGGTCGTGGCCACCACGCTGCTGGTGACCGGCGTGGTGGAGGTGGCCTTCTCGCTGGTGGGGGCCGCCGACTCCGACCAGGCCCGGCTCATCGCGACGGTGCCGCTGTTCCTGTCGGCGCCCATCGCCGCGCTCCTCGGGGCGGCCGGGCTGTGGTGGTCCCGGCCCGTTTCCCGCGACCTCGCGCTCGACCGGGGCGAGGCCAGCGTGGCGGTGACCGCCATCTGGCTGCTGCTGGGGGTGGTCGGGTCGCTGCCGCTCATCCTCGGGGCGGGCACCCACCCGGTCGATGCCTTCTTCGAGGCGGTGAGCGGGTTCACCACCACCGGCGCCACCATCTACGGCGACATCGAGGGCACGCTGACGCCGTCGCTGGTGCTCTGGCGCGCCGTGATGCACTGGCTCGGTGGCATGGGCATCGTCGTGCTGTTCGTGGCGATCTTCCCGAACATCGGCGTGAGCGGCAAGCACATGTTCCGCAGCGAGGTGCCCGCCGTGACGGCCGAGGGTCTTCGGCCCCGCATCACCGAGACCTCGCTGGCGCTGTACCGGCTCTATGTGGGCCTCACCGTCTTGTGCGTGCTTGGCCTCTGGGCCCTGGGCATGGGCCCGCACGACGCCTTGGTGCACGGCTTTGCGACGCTGTCCACCGGGGGGTTCTCGTCTCGTGACGCCTCGCTGGCGGCCTTCTCGTCGCCCGCCATCGAGTGGTTCACCGCCGTGTTCATGCTGGTGGCTGGCGTGAACTTCGGGCTCTACTACGCGCTGCTGCGCGTGCGTCGCCCGAGGGTGCTCTGGCGCTCGGCCGAGCTGCGCGTGTACGTGGGCATCGTGGTGGTGTTCACGCTGCTGCTCACCGGCTCGCTGCTCGACCTGCACGGGGGCGACGTGGTCGAGAGCCTGCGGTACTCCTTCTTCCGGGTGGCGACCTCTCTCACCAGCACGGGCTTCGGCATCGACGACCACAAGCTCTATCCGCCCCTCGCGATGGCCCTGACCCTGGGCATGATGGTGGTCGGTGGCTGCGCAGGCTCGACCGCGGGCGGCGTGAAGGTGGCGCGCATCGTCATCCTCTTCGAGACGGCGCTGGCGCAGGTTCGGCGCAGCGTGCGGCCCGCGGTGGTCCACGTGGTCAAGGTGGACCGGCGGCCGGTCAACAAGTCGGTGCTGCTCGAGGTGGGCTCCTTCTTCTTCATCTTCATCGGCTGCATGGGCCTGTTCTCGGTGGCGATCGCGGTCCTCGACGGCGTGCCCGTGCCCACGGCCGGCGGCGCCGTGCTCTCGGCGCTGTCCAACATGGGGCCCGCGCCCTTCTACCTCGAGGCCGACAACTACGCGGGCTATTCGTTACCTTCGAAGCTCCTCTTCAGCTTGGCCATGGTGCTGGGGCGGCTCGAGTTCTTCACCGTGCTCAGCCTGCTCCTGCCTGAAGTGTGGCGCCGATGAGCAGCGCGCACGGCCCCTCGCAGCCCGTCGATGTGCTCCGCAAGGGGCTCATCGTGGCGGTGCTCGTGGGCGGGCTGGTGCTGCTGCATCGCTTCGCCGGCACGCCGCACGGCGCCGACCCACGCGGGCTGCTCGCGCTGGGCTTCGTGGTGCTGGCTGCCTACACCATCGGCGAGCTGGCCGAGGTGCTCAAGCTCCCCCACATCACCGGCTACCTGCTGGCGGGCTTCCTGCTGGGGCCGAGCGTGGCCCACGAGCTGACGGCGGCCCTGCCGGCCGGCGCGCTCCCGGCGCCCTTCGACCACGGCATCCTCTCCGAGGCGGTCATCGGGCAGCTCTCGCTGCTCGACACGCTGGCCCTGCCGCTCATCGCGCTGACGGCAGGCGGCGAGCTGCACCTCAAAGAGCTGCGCACCGGGCTCAAGCCCATCCTGGGGGTGCTGCTGGGCCAGACGGCCGTCGTGCTGCCCGCCTTCGTGCTGTTCGCCGTGCTGCTCGGCGGCGTGGTGCCCGGCATCGGCCTGCCGGCGCTGTCGGGCGTGGGTGTGGGGGGGCAGGTGGCCATCGGCCTGGTGCTGGGCTCGCTGGCCCTGGCCACGAGCGCCGCGGCCACCATCGCGGTGATCCTGGGCGCGGGCGCCAAGGGGCCCATGACCCGCACCATCCTGTCGGTGGTGGTGCTCAAGGACGTCTTGGTGGTGGTGCTCTTCGCCGCCAGCACCACGGTGGCTGCGGCGGCCCTGGGCGTGGGCGGCGGCGAGGGCCTGGGCCAGGCGCTGGTCCACATCGGCCTGTCGGTGGTGCTCGGCGTGGTGGTGGGCGGCCTGGTGCACCTGTATCTGCGCTTCGTGGGCGCCGAACGGCTGCTGTTCTTGGTGGCGCTGATCTTCACCACGGCCTTCCTGTGCACCCGCTTCGACCTCGAGGTGGCGCTGGTCTTCATCGCCGCCGGCTTCATGGTCGCGAATTTCTCGAACCAGGGCGAGACCCTCATCGCCGACGTGGAGCGGCTCAGCCTGCCGGTCTTCGTGGTGTTCTTCACCCTGGCGGGCGCGCGCCTTCACGTCGATGTGATCGTGCGAATGGCCGGCTACGCGGCGCTGCTGGTGGGCGTTCGCATGGTGGCGACCTACGCAGGGGTGGCGGTGGGAGGCCGCCTGGGCGGCGCCGATCCTGCCACCCGCAAGTACGGGTGGTTGGGCCTGATCGCCCAAGCCGGGCTGGCGATCTCGCTGGCCGGCAAGCTGCCCGAGCTGCTGCCGGGCGGAATCGGCGAGGAGCTCTTCGCGCTGGTGCTGGCCGGCGTCGCGGTGCACGAGGTGGTGGGGCCTGCCATGCTCCAGTTCGGCTTGGGCAAGGCCGGCGAGGTGCCGGGCCCCGCGACCGAGCCCGCCGCCGAGAGCCCCGACGCCGACGCCGACGCGCCCCCGGTCCCGCCCTCCGATCCCGTGGCCGAAGAGGGGTGGGGCCCCGCCTTCGGTTCGAGCGCGCCGGCGCTCACGTCGCTCGTGGTCGAGCTGGAGGAGGACCTGCGGGGGCTGACCGTGCAGTGGGGCGACGGGGTGCCGCGCGCCTGGTCTGACGAGGCCCGACAGTGGCTG
>JBDQIL010000185.1:0-7090 GCA_040264415.1 Myxococcota bacterium | reverse complement strand
CGCCCCGGAAGCGCTCGGGCGCGTCGGGGTCGTCCGCCGGGATGTAGAGGCCGGGCTCGACGGTCAGGACCATGCCCGCCTGCAGGGGTCGGCTCTCACCGTCGCGGTTGTAGACGCCGGCGTCGTGGACGTCGAGGCCCAGCCAGTGGCTCGTGCCGTGCATGTAGTAGCGCTTGTAGGTCTCGTCTTCGATGTGCTGGTCGATGCAGGCCTCGTCGTCGGGCTCCCCATCGAGCAGGCCGAGCCGCACCATGGCGACCGTGAGCCCTCGCACCGCGAATTCGTGCACATCGAGGAAGCGCCCGCCCGCGCGGCACTGCTCGATGCAGCCGAGCTGCACGTCGAGGATGGCCTGGTACAGCTCGCGCTGCGCCGGCGTGAAGCGCCCATCCACCGGCCAGGTTCGCGTGACGTCGGCGGTGTAGCCGTCGACCTCGCAGCCCGCGTCGATGCACACCAGGTCGCCGGCGTTCAGGGGGGCGTCGTTGGTGATGTAGTGGAGGATGGTCGCGTTGACGCCGCCGCCGACGATGGTGGTGTAGCCGGGCCCCCAGCCGCCCTCGCGGCGAAAGGTGTGCTCGATGTGGCTCTCGAGCTCGTACTCGAAGACGCCGGGGGCGGTGCGGCCCATGGCCTGGTCGAAGGCTCGCGCGGTGATGGTGGCCGCGCGGCGCAGGATCTCGACCTCGCCATCGGTCTTGTGCAGGCGCAGCTCATGGAGCACGCGAGCGGGATCGATGAAGGCGTCTGGCACGTCGAGGCCGTTTCGGCGGCAGGCGCGCCGCGCCTTGGAGACCGCGCGGGCCACGCGGGCGTCGCGTCGGGCGTCGACGGCGAAGCGGTAGTGCAGGGTGCGGTAGCCCTGCAGCAGCTCGGGGAGCTGCTCGTCGAGTTCGCCGATGTCGTAGGCGGTGTCCGCGCCGTAGCGCTCGATCGCGCCCTCCGGGCCCTCGCGCCGCCCGGTCCAGACCTCGCGCTCGGGATCTTTGGGCTGGACGAACATCACGAAGGGGTGGTCGGCGCCGGGCCGCAGCAACACGACGCACTCGGGGTCGCGCCAGCCCGTCAGGTACAGGATGTCGCTGTCTTGGCGGTAGCGGTACTCGGCGTCGCCGTTCCGCAGGGGGTGGGGGGGGCTGAACAGCAGCGCGGCGTCTCCATCGAGGGCGTCGAGGAGGGCGTCGCGATGCTGCGCGTAGAGGTCGGCGTGGGGCAGGTCGGACATGGCGTCAGCCTAACCCCTCGCGCGGTGGTCCCGCCCGCGGGGGGCCCACTCCGGGCCGACCGCGCGCCCGCGGCCATGCGCCCCCCCCTCGATGGTGGTAGGACGGAGGGTCGCAGCAGAGGTGTCCCTTGGCCAGCAACAACGACCCCGTCTCCGTCTCCGTCTACTCCGCGCCCGTCGTCGTCGTGGGCGCCGGGGTCGCCGGGCTGGTCTCCGCCCACCTCCTGGCCGAGGCCGGCGTCGAGGTCATCGTGATCGAGAAGCTGCCCGAGGTCGGCGGCCTCGCGCGGTCCTTCACCTACGACGACGGGTTCGTCTTCGACTGCGGCCCGCACCGCTTCGACACCAACAACCCGAACGTCAAGTCGTACCTCGAGCGCGTGATGGCGCGAGAGGGCACCTTCTTCCCCCGCAAGAGCGAGGTCTTCTTCAAGGGCGACTACTACGCCTGGCCCATCAAGCCGCAGAACCTGCTGCAGCTGCCGCCGAACCTCGCGGGCAAGGCCTTCGTCGACCTCGCGGTCAACGGCATGAAGACCTACGGCGAAGACAACTTCGAGAACTACATCCTGCGGCAATACGGCCCCACCCTCTACAAGCACTTCTTCGAGGGCTACTCGCAGAAGTTCCTGGGCCTGCACCCCAAGCAGACCCACTCCGACTGGGCCAAGGTGGGCATCAACCGCGCGATCATCGACGACAACGCGCAGATGCAGAACCTCTACCAGCTGCTCAAGAGCACGCTGCTGCAGTTCAACAAGACCGCCCAGCGCTTCCTCTACCCCCGGGGCGGCATGCAAGAGGCCTGGGACAACGTCTCGGCGCGCCTCACCGCCCTCGGCGGCCGCATCATCACCAACACCGGCGCCGAGCTCATCGGCCAGAACGGTGAGATCACCGGCGTCCGAGCGGGCGACGAGGTGTTCGAGCCCTCGATGGTCATCTGGACCGCCCCCATCACGCTGGCCACTCGGCAGCTGGGCCTCGAGCAGCCCAAGCTCGACTACCTCGGCCTGCTGCTCTACAACGTGATGGTGCAGGAGGACTGCCCCCGCGACTACCAGTGGTGCTACTACGGCGCGCCCGAGCTGCTCATCAACCGCGTCAGCATCCCGCGCTTCTTCTCCCCCGAGACCGCGCCTGCGGGCACCACCGGCTACTGCTGCGAGGTCACCTGCCGGGTCGGCGACACCCGCTGGCAGCACGCCGAGCGGCTGAGCGACTGGGTCATCGACGACCTGCTCAAGGTGGGGCTGATCAGCGAGCGCCGCAGCGTGCTCGACGTGCGGGTCGAGCGCATCCCGGAGAGCTACCCGATCTACCGGTCGGACTACCCCCAAGAGCTCGACAAGGCCCGCACCCAGCTCGCCAAGTTCCGCAACCTGCGGCTCGCGGGTCGAACCGGCCTGTTCTGGTACAACAACATGGACCACTCGATGGAGAACGCCATGCAGCTGGTCAAGCGGCTGCTGCGCGACTCCGGGCGGGCCGACGCCGAAGAGGGCAAGCTGGCCGCCGGCGAGCTGGCCTCGGCCTGAAGCGGGCAGGTCAGCGGGCGGGGCCGCACAGCGTGACCCAGGCCTGCTGAACGACGTCGTCCATGTCGGGATCCCATGCTGGGAGGCCCAGGCCCGCGGCGCGCCCCACGGGCACCGGGGGCGGGCACGCCTCGAGCCACGGCGGCGGCGCCGAGCCGAAGTCTCGGGTGCCCTGGTTCTGGGCTCGGCCGGCCATCTGCACGCGGTGTTGGAAGGCGGTGGCGCAGAGCTCGGGGTCGGCGGCGCCGCAGTGGGCGCGCGAGAACGGGGCATGGGGCAGGCGGCCCGCGATGTGCTCGGAGAGGAGGTGCCGCGCCTTCGGCCGAGCGGCCTGGGGCGCCCAACCCCGCGCCAAGGCCTCGAGCGACACCAGCGCCTCCGCCTCGTCTCCCGACGGGTGCTGGTCCATGACGCCGGCGGCCAGCCGCCGCAGCATGTGGCCGCGGCACCGATCCGCGAATCGCCCAGCCTCGGCGCAGGCCGCGCGGGCCGCCTCGGCGGGCAGGTCGCCCTCCTCCACCACCAAGAACACGCACTCCTCGCGCCAGGGCCCCGACGGGAGCCCCCGGCAGATCCGGAGCGCGCGCTCGGTGTGGCCCTGGGCCGCCAAGACGCCTGCGGCCATGGCGACACACTCGGCGCGCAGCGGGGCGGCGGCGATGGCGAGGCAGGCGTCGGGGTCGCCGGGGGTCGACGCCGCCGCGATGTAGGCGGCGCGGTCGGCGTGGGCCGGATCGGGAGGCGGCGCCTGGCAGGCGGCGACCAGCGCGAGCGCCAGGGCGGCTGCGGGCCGGGCCTCAGAAGTCGAAGCGCAGACCCACGGCGTGCTGACTCTGAAAGCCATCGTCGGTGCCTCCGATGGGCGTGGCGAAGGTGTAGCGCAGCACTGCCTTCTCAGAGCCAAAGCCGAGCCCGGCGCTGGCGCGATCGATCCCGGTGGCCCGGTTGAGCTCGTAGCCGCCCGCCAGCCAGAGCTTCTCAGCGATCCAGGCCGAGCCGCCGCCGTTCACGATGAGCGCCGGCCCACCAGAAGCGTCGAGGTCGGTGAGCACGTCGACCTCGAGGCCGCCCCGCTTCTGGGGCGCCCAGCGCAGGCCGCCGCCCGTGCGGAAGGGCGCGTCGTCGAAGCCCTTGTGCGGGACCACGTTCTCGGCCACGACAGACAGGTAGACGTCGTTGGCGAGCATCACCGCGACGTTGGCGCCCGCGTCGACGGCGTTGTTGGCCTCGACGAAGGTGGACGCGGTGCGGTGGTAGAAGACGTTGAAGCCCGCAGCGACCACCTCGTCGAGCCAGGCCGCCGCCAGCGCGCCGCCGACCGACATGCGCATGCGCTTGCTCTCGAGGTCTTCGTTCGGCAGCTTCCAGCCGGGCAGCTCTCCGGGGGAGGTCTCGTCGGGGATCGTTCGGTTGTAGGCGAACAAGACGCCGAGGGCCACCGGCGAGGTCATCGAGTCGGAGATGGCCGCCTGCCAAGTCTGCTCGCGCTGCGACCCAAAGCGAGCGGCCGCGTCGACCGAGTACCGACGATCCATCGCGATCATGGCCGGCGCGGTGGCCACCGCCGTGAGGGACTGGGGGTCGGCCCGGTGGGCGCCCCCCTGGCCCAGCTCGGCGGGGAGGGTCGGATCGGCGGCCCGGCTGGCCGTGGGCGCGATCGCGACCCCGAGAAGGGTGGCGCACCCTAATGACGCTGCGACCCGCATCCGTACTCCTCAGGTGGACGGCGGGCCCGTAGGCTCTCTCAGGGTGGTCCTGAGAGGGTTGAACCGGGTGCCGCCTACCGGGCCTGCTGTCCTCCCCCTCTCCCAATCGGGAGCGGGACTCCAACCGCCTGGTCTCAACGCGCCCGGTAACCCGGGCTGCCTGCGCTTGAGATCGCCGGGCGGCGGGCCACCGCCCGCGGCGCTAACGGGGAGCACCGCCTGGAGGATTCATGGCTCCCCGACTGCGCACCGCCGTCATCCCCGTCGCCGGCCGTGGCACGCGCTTCCTCCCGGTCACCAAGGCTGTCCCCAAAGAGCTGCTGCCGATCGTCGACCGTCCCTGCATCGAGTACATCGTGGCCGAGGCCATCGAGGCCGGGCTCGACCGGATCGTGTTCGTGACGTCCCGCGGCAAGGGCGCCCTGATGGACTACTTCGACCGCAGTCCCGATCTCGAGGCGGCGCTCGAGGCTGCGGGCAAGGCCGACTACCTGGCCGAGGTGCGGCGGGTCGCCGCCATGGCCGAGGTCGTCGGGGTGCGCCAGCACGAGACCAAGGGCTTGGGCCACGCGGTGCTGTGCGCCCGTCCGGCCGTGGGCGACGAGCCCTTCGCCGTCTGTCTGGGCGACGACATCATCGACAGCGACACCCCCGCGATCGCCCAGCTGCGCGACACCTGGATGGCGGCCGGCGGCGACAGCGCGGTGCTGGCCCTGATGGAGGTCCCGCGCGAGGACACCCGCAGGTACGGCGTGTGTGGTGGCGCGTGGTCGTCCGACGGGGTCATGAGGGTCTCGGAGATGGTCGAGAAGCCCGAGCCTGAGCACGCCCCCAGCCACCACGCCATCGTCGGCCGCTACATCCTGCCGGCCGAGATCTTCGACATCCTGAAGGCCACGCCACGGGGCCGCGGCGACGAGATCCAGCTGACCGACGCCATCGCCGTGTTGGCCCGGCAGGGTCGCGTGCTGGGACGGGTCTTCGACGGCGAGCGCTTCGACACGGGCAACCCGCTGGGGCTGCTGCGGGCGTCGCTTCACTTCATGGCCAAGCGACCCGAGCTGGCCGCCGGCGTGGCTCGGATCATCGCCGAGCACCAGGGCCGCTGAACGCGCCCCGGGGGCGGCTCACCAGGCGCAGCCCGGGGCCGGCTCGCCGCCGACCCGCTCGATCCGGTAGCGGTTGTCGTGTCGGTTCCACCGGGCGATGAGCGTCGTGCCGGGCAGCTCCTGACCCCACTTGAGGCACGCGAAGTCCTGCCCCGCGTGCCACTCGGTCACGCCCTGAATCACCTCGCAGCCGTCATGGCGACGGCGGGGCCCTGGGTTGACGCGCGGCTTCACCGCCCAGACATCGCCGGTGCAGGCCTGCATCTGGGGGACGAGGTCGAGCTCCCAGCGGACGTAGTTGGTGTGCCGCACCGACTCGTTCCAGCCGTCTCTCGCCGACCACACGGTGACCCCGACCACTGCGATGGCCAGGGCCACGCGCCGCTTCCCGCGCCACGTCGCCCAGGCCCGGGCGATGGCGGTCGCGGCCGGGACCGCCAACAGCAGCCCCGCCACGACCATCATGCGGCTCGACGCGTTGCCCAGTGAGAAGGTCCAGCCGAGCACGGCGGCGCATTGACCCGCGACGGCCATCGCGATGAAGCTCAGCTCGAACGGCAGCGCCCGCCACCCCCGCCGCGCAGCCGCGCGACCGGCAGTGAGCGCGGGCACCAGGACGAAGACGGTGCCCGACTCCACGAGGTGGTACCAGAGCCCCATGCTGAGCCGGCGCAGCCAGCGGGGCCTGAGGTGGCGCTCGAGGCGCTCCCAATCCTCGAAGCTGTCTGGGGAGGCCGCGACCCCCTCGGCGAGCCCCGCCTGCTTGAGGGTCAGCCACAGCGCGGCGCCCCACAGGCTGACAAGGGCGCGCGGGTCGCGGCGCAGCGCGAGCCACACCAACAGCAGCGGCCACCCCTCGTAGCGCACCAGGGCGACCGCCCCCATGGTCAGGTCGGCCAGCAGCGGCGCCCGCCGCACCAGCAGCAGGGCGCCGAAGACGCAGGCCAGGAAGGTGCCCTCTTGGTAGGGAACCACCGACCAGGCCACGAAGGGCCCGAACAGCGCGAACGGGAGGAAGGCCCAGCCGGCGCGAGGGCCCCCGAGCCGCTGCGCCAGCGCGGCCCCCATCGCGACCACCAGGGCACCCAGAGCGGCCATGACGACCCGCACGGCGAGCACCCCGCCGTCCGCCTTCGCCACCAACCAGATGAGGGCCTGGGTGGCAGGCAGCCACACCTGCACGACGAGGTGCTCGCGGGCAGCCCACCGCTGGTAGGCGTCGAAGTGCCAGGGCTCGGGCAGCCGGGCGATCAAGAGCGCGCGTACGATCAGGGCCACCACGCCGCACACGAGGGGCGCGAGCCACGGGCGGACGGTGAGGCGATCAGGCGGGGCGGTCATGCGGGCGCCTAACCGGCGCTGCGGGCTGATCCCGCCCCCACTCGGCCCCGGCGGCCGACTGGGAGGGCCCTGGAGCGGGCGCCGCCGGCCGCCCGCGCCGGCGTTAGTCGGAGCGGGTGCCCCCCTCCCCCGCCGCGCCTCTCGTCGAGGTGGCCGTCGCCCTTCCAGTCG
>JBDQIL010000184.1:0-7099 GCA_040264415.1 Myxococcota bacterium | reverse complement strand
GGGCCGTCAGGGGCGGGCATCGGGCTCGGCCGCGCCGATGTCACCCCGCATGACGACGCGGCAGCGAGAACACTCGATGCGATCGTCGTCGAGCCAGACGTCGATCCGCTCTCCGGTCATGGTGTGGGGGCCGTCGGTGAGCTGGGGAGACCCGGTGAGCACCAGTCGGCCGCGCGCGGCGTCGAGCACGCCCCGCTCTGCGCGGGCGGTCTGCGCGCCGCGCTCCACGACGACAGAGCCGGCGGCGTCGGCCGCCACGATGCGCGGGGGCGACCCCGCTGCCAGGGTGACGCCGAGGACGTCACAGCGCAGCTCCAGATCGCCGCGGGTCGCCACCACCGCCCCCTCGAAGCGGGCCGCGCGGGCCGCGAGGTCCCACGACGTGTGGTCGGAGGTGACGTCGAGCGCCGGCCGCTCGCCCCCGGGCAGGCGGGCCACCGCGTCGGTCCCCTCCCCCGCTCCATCCCGATCGATGCGCCCTTGGGCCACCGACACCGTGGCGCCGTCTTCAAGCTCGAGCGTCGCCCCCGAGAGCTCGATGCGATCGTCGACTGGGGCGCCCATGGGCTGCGCGCAGGCGAGCGGCGGCCAGAGCGCCGCCCAGACCCACGCCGCCCGCCAGGTCACGCCTGAATCCGTCGGCCCTCGCCGTTGGGGGCAGCGGGGTCGGCGCCGGAGGCGTCGTCACCCACCCGCGCCTTGCGCTGCCGAGCCTCGAGGCCCGCCTTCACGAAGCTCGCGAAGAGCGGGTGGGGGGCGAGCGGACGGCTCTTGAACTCCGGGTGGAACTGGCACGCGATGAAGAACGGGTGGTTGGGCAGCTCGACCATCTCCGCGAGCTTTCCGTCCGGGCTGCTCCCGGAGATGTGCAGCCCAGCCGCGTTGAGCGCCTCGTGGTAGGCCGGGTTGACCTCGTATCGGTGGCGGTGGCGCTCACTGATCTCCCGCGAGCCGTAGACCCGCGCCGCCAACGAGCCCTCGTCGAGGACGCAGGGCCACGCCCCCAGACGCATGGTGCCGCCCTTCTCGGTGACCGCGCGCTGCCCGTCCATCAGCTCCACCAGGGTGTGGGTGGAGGTGGGCGCGAACTCGCGGCTGTGCGCGTCGGCGTGGCCCAGCACGGAGCGCCCGAACTCGACCACAGCGAGCTGCATGCCGAGGCAGATGCCGAAGAACGGCACGTCGTTCTGCCGAGCCCAGCCGATGGCGGCGATCTTGCCTTCGGTGCCGCGCTCACCGAAGCCGCCGGGCACCAACACCGCGTCGCAGTCGCCGAGCAAGGCGCCGGGGTCGTCGCCGTCGATCTCTTCGCTGTCTACGTAGTGCAGGTCGAGCTGAGCCCGGTTGTGCACGGCGCCGTGAAACAGCGCCTCGTTCAGGCTCTTGTAGGTGTCGGCCAGCGCGACGTACTTGCCCACGATGGCGATCCGCACGGGCTTGCGTGAGTTCTCCCACCGATCGATGAGCGCCTCCCACTTCTCCATGCGGGGCTGCGCCGCCCAGATGCCGAGCTTCTCGAGCACCCGGTCGTCGAGGTCCTGCTGCTGGAACACGAGCGGCAGGCGGTAGATGTTGTCGACATCGGGGGCCGCGATGACGCTGTCGACCCCCACGTTGCAGAACAGCCCGATCTTCTCGCGGATCTCTTTGGGCAGCTCGCGGTCGGACCGGCACAGCAGCAGGTCGGGCTGGATGCCGATCTCGCGCAGCTGCTTGACCGAGTGCTGGGTGGGCTTGGTCTTGAGCTCGCCCGCCGTCTTGATGAAGGGCACCAGCGTGAGATGAACGTACAGGACGTTGTCGGATCCCACATCGACCCGAAACTGCCGGATGGCCTCGAGGAACGGCAAGCCCTCGATGTCACCGACGGTCCCCCCGACCTCGATGATGCCGATGTCGGCCTCCTTCACCGCCTCCCAGATGAGGCGCTTGATCTCATCGGTGATGTGGGGGATCACCTGGACCGTGCGGCCCAGGTACTCGCCGCGGCGCTCGCGCTCGATGACGTTCGAGTAGACGCGCCCGGTCGTGAAGTTGTTGGACTGGGCCACCGGCGTGCTCACGAACCGCTCGTAGTGCCCGAGGTCGAGGTCGGTCTCGGCCCCGTCGTCGGTCACGAACACCTCGCCGTGCTGGTACGGGCTCATCGTGCCCGGGTCGACGTTGATGTACGGGTCCATCTTGACGTTGGTCACCCGGAGCCCGCGGGCCTCGAGCAGCGCGCCGATCGCGGCCGCCGACAGGCCCTTGCCGAGCGAGGACAGCACCCCTCCGGTGACGAAGATGAACTTCTTGTGCATGCGGGACTCCAGGAGATTCGGGTCGGCCTCAGGCGGCCAGGGTAGCGCGCAAGCGCTCGAGATCGTCGGGTGTATCGACCGAGGGACACTCGGCGGCGAGGGCGAGGACGTGAATCGACCAGCCGTGCTCGAGCATGCGCAGCTGCTCGAGGTCTTCGGCGAGCTCGAGCGGCGTCTGGGGCAAGGCAGCGAAGGCGCGAAGCGCCGCCGCCCGGAAGGCGTAGAGCCCGACGTGCAGGCGCGCGGGCCCCCCGGACGGGATCGCGGCCCGAGAGAAGTACAGCGCCCGACCGTCGAGGTCGGTCACCACCTTGACCCGGGCGCGGTCGTCGCGGGCGCGGTCGGACAGCGGCCGACTGCCGGTGGCCACCTCGACCCGGGGGTCGGCGAAGGCCCCCACCAAGCGGTCGAGGTCGACCGGGGCGACCAGCGGGACGTCGCCTTGCACGTTGATGACCACACCGTCTTCAATGCCCAGTCGATCGAGCGCCTGGGCGCAGCGATCGCTGCCAGAGCGCAGGTCCGAGTCGGTGCGCACGACCTCTCCGCCTGCGGCCGAGACCGCGGCGTCGATGCGATCGTCGTCGGTCGCCACCACCACGCGGTCGATGAGGCGCGCGGAGCGCACGCGGTCCCACACGTGAACGACCAGTGGCCGACCCATGAGGTCGGCCAACGGCTTGCCTGGGAGGCGACGGGCGCCCCACCGAGCGGGGATGACGGCAATGCAGGGCTTCACTGCGGGCCTGTAGCCGCCCCGACGGGGTGCGGCGAGGCCCGAGCGAAGCACCGGATCAGCGCTTGCTGAACTGGAACTTCTTGCGAGCGCCAGGCTGGCCGTACTTCTTGCGCTCGACCTTGCGGGCGTCGCGGGTCAGCATGCCGTGCGCCTTGAGCATCGCCCGATGGGACGGGTTGGCCTCGACCAGCGCGCGGGTGATGCCCAGGCGGATGGCGCCTGCCTGGCTCGACTTGCCGCCACCGTTGACGTTTACGAGGATGTCGTAGCTGTCGCTGGCGTCGGCCGCGACGAGGGGCTGACGCAGGACGAGCTTGACGCTCTCCCGGTCAAAGTACTCGTCGAGGGGGAGCTGGTTGACGGTGATGTTGCCATCGCCGGGGCGGAGGTAGACTCGGGCGACCGAGGTCTTGCGGCGGCCGGTGCCGTAGTACTGGTTCATGGCTTCACGCTCTCGCGGTTCAGACGTAGGCGGGGAAGGGCTGCGGCTGCTGCGCGGCGTGCGGATGCTCCGCGCCCTTGTAGATCTTGAGCTTGCTGATGACCTGGCGGGCCAGCCGGTTCTTGGGCAGCATGCCCTTGATGGCGTGGTGCAGCGCGCGCTCGGGGTGAGCGCCGGTCAGCACCTCACGGGCACTATCGGACCGAAGCCCGCCCATGTAGCCGCTGTAGCGGTAGTAGTGCTTCTGGTCGAGCTTGCGGCCGGTGAGCACCACCTTCTCGGCGTTGATCACGACGACGAAGTCGCCCACGTCCATGTGGGGGGCGAAGGTCGGCTTGTGCTTGCCGCGGAGGATGGTGGCGATGCGGGTGGCGAGGCGGCCGAGGGTCTGGCCGTCGGCGTCGACGACGTACCAGTCCCGCTGGATATCGCTCACGCTCTGCAGGGTCGTGGTCATGGGGCACCAGGAAGGGTGAGAATCAGTACGGTGGCGGAGGGCCGAGGGGGCGCCGCCGCTGCGCAGGGGAGGCCGGGCGCGCATGGCGCGAGACCCTACTGCGAGGACCGGGGGGGATTAGTCTGCGCCCTGACCGGTGTCAAGGCTGTGACCGCCCGCGGACCGCACGCCACCCCGATGTTCAGGGGGAGAGCGCGTTGCCAGCCGAGCGGCGAACGTCCAGCAGGTAACGCTCCCGCAGAGGGCCGGCCACGCCCGGGTGCTCCCGGACCAGCTCCATGGCGATCCGATCGGCCTGCGCGGGGTCGGCGGCCCAGGCAGCCAGCAGCCGACCCGGCAGGCTGTCATCACGAAGCTCGAGGGGCGCAGCGGACTGCGCGCGCGCCCACCACGCGCGGAGGCGGGGGGGCACGTCCACCTCCATATCGGCGGGGAGCGGGCGATTCATACGGGCAGACCACCACTGTGCCGCGACGGGGTCGGCGGGCGGGGTGGCCGTGAGCGAACGCAGCGGGGCGACGGCGGCCAGAACGGCGGGGGCCGCGATCGGGACCGAGGGGCTGAGCAGGTCGCCCGGGCAGTCCACCGCCGGCACCTCTCGCGACAGCGCCGTGACCAAGGGATCCCGGGCCAACAGGAGATCCCCTGCGGCCGGATCGAGGGCGACCCGGGCGCGCCACGCCCACGGCTCGTGGGGCGCGGCGGTCGTGGCGCGCTCCGCTGCCCGAAGCGCACCCTCGGGATCCCCCTGGGCTTCGAGGGCGCGCGCGCGCAGCACCTCCGCCGAGGCGCCGTCGAGGCCCTCGAGGGCCGCCCGCGCCGCGCCGGCCTGCCCCGTGCGGAGGAGCCCGGCCGCGAGCGCCTGCCGGCTGGTCGGGTCGAGCTCGGTGGCCGCCTGCAGGCGGCCGACTCCCGCACCCACCCAGCTCGGCTCGTCGGCCCGCAGCCCCAACCAGATGGCCTGCGCCGAGGCTGCATTCGGCACCGCGTCGGGCCCCAAGACCGGCGCGACCGCGTCGGCAGCCCGCGCCCGCCAGGCGGGGTCCGCCGCCAAGCCGGCCGCCGCAGCGGCATGAAGCGAAAGGCCCGCGGCCGCCCAAGACGTGGCCGCGTCGGCCGGGCGGTCCAACGCCCACCACACCTCGCCTGACACCCGATGCAGCTCGGGCCGCCGGGCCCCCGCTCGCCGGCACCGGTCGGCCACCGACGCCGCCCGCGCGAGGTCGCCCGCTGCGAGCGCGCTCCGCGCCCCCGCGACGCACGCCTCGGGGTGACCGGGATCGACGGCCAGCAACGCCTCGGCCGACGCGGTGGGGTCCTCCCCGAGGCGCTGTGCGATCTCGAGCGCCGCCGCCCTGGCGTCGAGGGTGACCGGGTCTTCTCCGAGGGACTCCCGCGCCGCAGCCACATCACCCCGCTGGAGCGCCAGCCACGCGCGAGCGGCGGGGAGCTCGGGGTGATGGGGTTCGAGCTGGCCGATGAGCTCGACCAGGCGCTCCGACTGCACGGGGCCGGGCCGCTGCACGGCCCCCTCGCGGGCCGCCAGGGACACGAGGCCCAGCCAGGCGCCGTGGTCGTCGGGGTTCTCCGCGAGGGCACGCCCCAGCTGGTCTGCTGCGACCCGCGGCAGGGGCCGCACGCCCGGATCCCGCGAGGCGGGGGGCGCCGCCGGCACCAGCTCGGCCGCGAGGGCCATCAGATCGGGGTCTTCAGAGACGCGACGCGGGCCCCTGTCGAGCAGCGCCCACGCACCCATGAGACCCAGCGCCACGGCCAGGCCGATGCCGGCGACCGCCCGCCTCATGCCTCGCCCTCGCTCACCCGGGGACCATCGCCGACCTCGACCCGCTGCAGCCAGAGGCCCCAGGGTGGGGCGGTCGGGCCCGCCCGCCTGCGGTCACGGCTCGCCAGGATGGCCCCCATGTCTTCTGCAGCGGTCCTCCCCTGCCCCACGTCCACCAGGGTCCCCGCCACGATGCGCACCTGATGCCGCAAGAAGCCGTGGCCCACCGCTTCGATGTGCACCTCGTCGTCGAGCACCCTGCAGGTCAGGGACTGCAAGAGCCGACGGGGGTTCTTGGCCGAGCAGCCCGCCGACCGGAAGGCGCTGAAGTCGTGGTGGCCCACCAGCGGGCCGGTCGCGCGGGACATCGCGTCCACGTCGAGCCCGCTCTTGATGTGCCAGACCTGCCGGTGCCGGAACGGACACCGCGCTCGGCGAAGCAGGATGCGGTAGCGGTAGGTCTTGCGCCGGGTCCAGCCGCGGGGATCGAAGTCGTCGGGCGCGTGCGTAGCCGCGAGGCAGGCGATGTCGCGGGGGAGGACGGCGTTCAGACCGTCCATCAGCACCCGCTCGGTGCGCACCGCCTCTGCGCGGAAGCCCGCGACCTGGTGGGCGGCGTGTACACCCGCGTCGGTGCGACCGGTCGCGCGCACAGTGGGCCGTTCGCCCGAGAGGATGCGTTCGAGGGCCTCCTCGACGGCCTGCTGGATGGTGGGCCCATGGGGCTGACGCTGCCACCCCAGGTAGGCCTCGCCACGCCAAGCGAGATCGAGGCGCCAACGCTGCTGGGCCACGCCTGGCTCAGTAGGCGAGCGACAGGCCGACGCCCACGCTCGAGCCGGAGAAGCTCAGGCCGCTCCCGTCGCTCACCTCCTGCTGCCGGTACTCGACCGTCAGGTACGAGTCATCGACACCGCGTCGGGCCTCGATGCGGCTGGCGCGCTCTCGGTCGAAGATGTCGAGGAGGATCTCTCCACCGACGGCCCAGTGGTAGCCGAGCTTGCCGCCGCCCAGCTGGTCGCTGGTTCCGGCCTCGCGGTCTACGTCCCAGCGCTCGCGCCAGAGCCAGTAGTCGCCGCCCGCGGTGACGTAGGGCACGATGGGCTGCTCGCGGAAGACGTCGAGCCGGAAGACCCCGTTGAGCGACAAGGGGATGGCCTGGAGCATGTTCTCGTCGGTCGCCGCGACGTAGTCGGCGTCGACCAGGTTGGCCCGCTTCTGCAAGAAGCCGACGCCGCCGGTCAGGGCGAGGAGCCGCGAGAAGCGCGGCCCGCCTTCGAGCCGCACCATGGTGAGGCCGCGGTCGCCGTACACGCCCTGCAGGTCTTTGTCGTCGAAGTTCATGGGGCCGACCCGGAGGGACATGACCCCCCGATCG
>JBDQIL010000183.1:0-7106 GCA_040264415.1 Myxococcota bacterium | reverse complement strand
CGGTCTCGCCGTCTTCGACCTGGTGGTAGAAGGTCTCGACCCCGGAGGCGGCGTCGGCGCCGCCGTCGATCCAGGCTTGGATCCGGCCCTCGACCTCGTCGAAGCGCGCGCTGTCGCTGTGGTAGAGGTCGGCCAGACGGCCGTCGGCCGAGCCCGGCTCGTGGAAGTCCACCTCGGAGAGCGTGCGGGCGCGCTGGATGGCGTCGATCAGGCGCGGGCCGAACAGCCGGCCGAGCACCGAGTGGTGGTCGCCTTGGATGGCCGCCATGCCGTCCTTGTCGGCCCAGCCCTCGTCGATGGCCTGGGCCAGCGAGGTGCTGATGGTGTGCGCCCGGAACCCGGCGGTCCAGGGGCCGCCGATGTACCA
Organism: Myxococcota bacterium; assembly: GCA_040264415.1. Lineage (GTDB taxonomy): Bacteria > Myxococcota_A > UBA796 > UBA796 > UBA2385 > M30B51. The sequence continues at coordinate 6,739 of JBDQIL010000183.1, read as the reverse complement.
GGGCTCGTTGAGCATGTCGTTGTCGAAGGTGATGCCCGCAGGGTCGTTGTTGGCCGTGTTGACGAAGCCCGCGGCCGGGTCGATGGCGCGCGGGTAGTCGCTGAACGGCACCACGCAGCGGATGGGGTCGTCGGCGTAGGACTCGTCCACCTTCAGGTCGCTGTCGATGGGGATCTCGAAGCCGCCGTAGGTGGTGCCGTCGAGCAGCAGGTTGGGGTCGGCGCCCGGGGCCCAGCCGGCGTCTGTGCGGGGCAGGTACGACCGGCAGGGGACCGCCTGGTAGCCGGTGTAGAGCACGCTGCCGGAGCGGTCGGCGACCACGAGGTTCTGCGAGTAGGCCACCAGGTGCCGCGTGGCCTCGTCGAAGGCCTCGACGCTGTCGGCGTGGCCGAAGGCATCGACCGCCGACAGGATGTTGCCGGGGTCGAGCGCGGTGTAGTCGAAGGAGATGGCCGAGACCTTGCCGTCGCCGTCGGTGTCGGCGGGCAGGATGGCGTCGCCGCCCAGCCACACGATGGGGGAGCCCTCGGGCGCACCGTCTGGATCGACCACCGTGCCTTCGATGTCTGCGATCCACCGGCCGTCGGCCGTCACGTAGCGGGTGAACTCGACGGTGCGGCCGACGCTGCCCAGCAACGGGACGTCGGCCACCTCGATGCTCTCGTCGTGGGCCGTGAGCGGCAGCCACTCGCCCTGGAAGTAGGCGGCGGAGGGGAAGCCGCTGGCGTCGAGCTGCAGCTCTTCGGCGTACCAGTCGGTGATGTCGCCCGACAGCTGGGTCTGGCTCCAGGCCACGTCGCCGTTGGTTCCGACCGCGAGGTAGGGCATACCCGGGATGGTGAGGCCGAGCTGGTGGGTGTCGCCGCCGCCCAGCACCGAGGTGTCGAGGCCGACCTGGTAGAACAGCGACGGCACGGACAGCGGGAGGTGGCCGTCACCGGCGAGCAGGGCCTGGCCGGTCGAGCTGGCGGCGCCGGTCACCGCCCACGAGTTGCTGCCCCAGCCCACCTCGTGGTCGCGACCGAAGCGGTTCTGCAGGCGGTCCATGCGGATGTCGAGGCGCGTGAGCAGGTCGAGGGGGACATCGACCTGGGGCCGACGGGCGACCGCGACCCCGGTGGAGCCGGCGGGGATGGCGCCGTTCAGCCCCCACCCCGGCGCCGAGGCCTCGGCGTGGAGCGGCACGATGTTGAGGTAGATGTCGTCCCAGATGCCCGCCTCGCGGAGCTCGGGCAGGTCGTCGGCGGTCCAGGCGGCGATCTGGGCGGCGCTGCGTGCGCGCCCCACGTCGCCGGTCTCGTAGCCGAGCTCGTAGACCAGAACGGCCATGAAGCCGGCCATGTCGCGCAAGCCGAAGGGGTGCATGAGGTCGGTGGGGTCGGGGACGCCGAGCAGGCCGCTCGCCAGCTCGAGCTCGCTGGGCACCGGCTCGTTTCCGGCCTTCACCGCGTCGATGTAGGCGTTCACCCCGTCGGCGTAGGCTTGCAGGATGCGCTCCTGGTCTTCGGTCAGCACCGACAGCAGGCTGTCGGCCACCGCGGTGATGGCGATCGACCGCGACTCCATGTCGTTCTCGAGGGCGTCTTGGCCGAGGATCCCCGAGACCGTGCCCAAGCCGAGGCGGCGCGCGAGATCCATCGAGAAGAAGCGGTCGCGCGCGCTGATGTAGCCGAAGACGTGCGCGAGGTCGGTGCGGTCGTGGGCGTAGACGTGGGGGACGTCGGACTCGGTGCGCACCACCTGCACGTCGCAGCGCAGCCCCGCGAGGGGCGTCTCCCCCGTCAAATCGACGTCGTCGAAGGGGGTGGTGGCCGCGCTGCCGCCGGAGTCGCCCGCGCCGGTGGGCGTGCTGGCCGCGGGCGGGTCGCCCTTGCAGCCGCACCCGGAGAGCGGGAGGAGGAGGAGCAGCACACGCGAAAGGGGGCGGGCCACGGGGACCTCCGGGCAGACGGCGACGGCACAGGGTAGTGCGGCCGGCTCTGGGTCTCAACCGGGAAGACCGCCGGCGGTCCCCTCAACGTGGCTGGCTCAGAGGCTGCCCTTGAGTCGCTCGAGCTCGATGATCGCGAGTTGGTAGTCTGCGCCGGCTTTCTGGAGGTCGGCGCGGGCCGTGTCGACCGCACGGATGGCCTCGAGGACGTCTTTCTGCAGCGTGCGCCCGGCTTCGAGGAGGGCCCGCTCGGCGTCGAGGGTCTGCTCGGCGAGCCTCAGGTTGGCCTCGCCGAGGTCGACTTGCGCGCGCGCGGTCTCGATGGTGGCCACCGCCGTGCGCACCTGCTGGGCGATGGTGCGCTCGAGGGCCACGCGCTGGATCCGCACCCGCTCGGAGGACGCCGCCTTCATCTGGACGTTGCCCCGATCGGCGCGGTTGCCGAGGGGGACCGACAGGGTGGCGCCCAGGCTCCACTCCGGCAGGTCGCCGCTGAAGAGCTCGGCGGTGGCGTCGCCCTGACTGCCCTCGGTGCCGTTCAGCGCGAAGGTGCCCACCGCGTCGAGCTGCGGGAGCCGCTGGTGGCGGGCGTTGGTCAGGTCGTAGGCGGCGTTCTCTTCTTGCAGCCGGAGCGCCCGCAGGCCGGGGTTGTTGGCGAGGGCCTCGGCCACGGCGCGCTCGTCATCGAGGTCGAGAGCGATCGGCTCGGCGGGCGCGGTGCTGAGGACGAAGGCCGTACCGGGCCGCTCACCGATGACGAGCGAGAGGTTGTCCTGGGCGGTGCGCAGCGCCTGCTCGGCGTCCATGCGGGCCTTGCGGGCCTGCACCAGCGCCGCCTCTGCGCGGGTGGCCTCGACCGGCGCCAGCGTGCCCTGCTCCACCTTGAGGCCGACCACGCGGCGCTCCTCGGTGGAGACGTCCACCGCCTTGTTGGCGATGTCGAGCAGCTGCTGCTGGTAGTAGGTGGCCCAGTAGGCGACCGCGGTGTTCGACAGGGTCTGCTGTCGCTGCTGGAGCACCTGGGCCTCGGCCGCCGAGACCGCCTGTCGAGCCTGCCGCACACCGGACAGGTTGAAGGCCAGCTTGTGGCCCTGGAGCAGGCTCTGGGTGACGGTGAGGCCCAGCCGGGTTCGAAAGAACGGGTCTTGCTCTTGCACGCCCGCGCCGAAGTCGCGCAGGTCGAACTCCACCTGTGACCAGGTGTTGGAGTACTCGAGGTTCGCGGTGGTGCCCGTGGGCGCGAACCACCCCAGCCCGGCGCTCCAGCGGTTGAAGCGCACGTCGCTGAAGACCTCACCGAACTGCTGCACGTCCTCGCTGCGCTGGGCGCTGAAGGTCTCGCTGCCGTTGAAGGTGGGGTCGAACACGCCGCGCGCCGCCAGCATGGCGCCCTCGGCGCTGTTGCGGTCCTCCTCGACCATCAACAGCTCTGGGTTGCGGGCCAGCGCGCGATCGAGGGCCTCTTGATAGCCCAACGACGTCTCGGCTTGGGCGGCGCCCAGCAGCAGGGTGAGCAGGACCATGGTGAAGCTCCAGGAGGGTTCGGTCGGAGACCGCTACTTCGCGGGCCGGGGTGGGGCATCCGACGGGTCGGCGGGGCCGGTGATCCAGGCGACCCAGCGGCCTCCGCTGGCGCGCATGTCGTCGAGCACGGAGTACAGGTAGGGGACGAAGAACAGGGTGAGCACGGTGCCGGCGACCATACCGCCGGCGACCACGCGGCCCATCGGCGCGTAGGGGATGCCGATGAAGGTGCTGGTGCCCAGCGCCATCGGCAGCAGCCCGAAGATCGTGGTGAGGGCCGTCATCAAGATCGGCCGCAGGCGGCGCCCCCCCGCCTCGACCAGCGCGTCGGTGCGGCTGAAGCCCTCTCCGCGCAGCCGGGTGACCAGGTCGATCAAGACGATGCCGTTGTTGACCACCACCCCGACCAAGATGACCAGCCCGACGCCGCCCATCACGTCGAGGGGGGTTCCGGTCAGGAACAAGGTCCAGTACACCCCCACCAGCGCCATGGGGATGGACGTGATGATGGACAGCGGGAGCAGGAAGCTCTCGAAGAGCACGCCCATGATCAAGAACACGAAGGTGACGCTGAGCACCAAGGCGAGGTTGCGGGCGGAGTCGTTCTCGGGGCTGGTGGGGCCGCCGCCGAAGAAGTCCCAGCTGTAGCCCCGTGGGAAGGCCATCCCATCGAGGGCGCCGCGGATGGCCGCGCGCACCTCGAGGCTCTCGGCGTCGGGCTCGAGCTCGACGGTCAGCGGGAACGAGGTCACCCGGTCGGTGCGGCGGATGGTGCCGAAGCCAGGCGCGACCTCGGGGTCGACCAGCGCGCGCAGCGGCACCGACTGGCCGCCGGTGGCGCTCCACATGGGGAAGTCGAGCAGCCGGTCGAGGTCTTCGCGGTCTTCGTAGCGAAAGCGCGACACCACATCGACCTCTTTGCCGTCGTCGTGGTAGTCGGGCAGCTGGGTGCCCCGCAGCGCGAAGCCCACGGTCTGGCCGACCCCGGTGGCGGTCTGGCCGTAGCGGGCCAGGGCCTGCCGGTCGGCGACCAGCCGGAGCTCCTGTCCGCCGCCCTCTTCGAGGTCGGTGCTCGCGCTGATGACGCCCGGCAGTCCCTTGACCACCCGGCGGACCTCCTCGCCCAGCGTCTCGAGCGTCTCGACCTCGTCGCCGCGGATCGTGATCTCGATCTCGCGGTTCTGCCCCCGGCCGGAGCTGCCCCAGCCGATCTGGGTCTCGATGCCCGGCAGGCGCGGCAGCGACTCCTGGGCCTCCTTGATCACGTCCTCGCGGGCCGGCAAGGCCTCGTCGCGCTCATTGTCTTCGGTGAGGTGGATGTAGAGGCGGCCGTAGCTGGAGTTGGCGCCGAGCTGGCTGCGGTGGGTGCGGATGCCCCAGTCGTCGCGGTGGTCCTCGACCCAGGCCTCGAGGGCGTCCACCGTGTCGAGTCGCTCGGCGTAGGTGAAGTCGGCTGGCACCTCGAAGCGCACCACGAACTGTCCGACGTTGCCGTCGGCCTGGTCTTGGCAGCCCACCGACTTGGCGGGCACCAGCACCGTGAGGACCGTGAAGGCCACCACGCCCACCAGCGCGTCGGTGCGATGGTGGAGGACGGCGGCGAGCCAGCGGCGGTACCGGGCCGTGAGCCACGTGATCCAGCGCGGCTCCGTGGGCAGCGAGCCGCGGCCTCCCTTGAGCAGGGTGGTCGACAGCGGGGTGAAGACCACTGCGACCATGAGGCTGGCCCCCAGGGCCCACACCACCGGCATGCCGAGCTCCCCCATGAAGAAGCTGAAGTCAGCGTCTTCGGTCATCAAGATGATGGGGAGGAACACCACCATGGTGGTGAGCGTCGACAGCGTGATGGCGAGCACCACCTCGCCGGTGCCGCGGATGGCTGCGGGCTTGGGGGCCTCGCCCAGCTGTCGCCGGGCGTAGATGCTCTCCACCACCACGATGGCGTTGTCGACCACCATACCCACGGCCAGCATCAGCCCCATCAGGGTGAGCAGGTTCAGGCTGCGACCCGTGAAGAACGTGATGGTGACGGTGAGCAGCAACGTGAACGGGATGCAGGCCGCGATGAGCAGCGTCAGCCGCCACTCCCGCAGGAATGCGAAGAGCACCACGATGGCGCACAGCCCGCCGGTGGCTGCGGTCATCAGCAGGTCGTCGATGGAGTCCTGGATCAGGCTGCCCTGATCGAAGAAGGTCACGAAGCGGGCGCCCTGCAGGCGCGGGTCGGCCTCGAGCTCGGCGAAGGCGGCCTCGACAGCCTCGGTGACCGCCACCGTGTTGGCGTCGGATTCTTTGTTGATGGCGAGGGCGGCGCCCTCTCGACCGTCGATGTGGTTGATGTCGGGGCTGGGGTCGAGCCGGTACTCGATGTCGGCGATGTCGCCGACCGTGACGCCGGGCTTGACCGGGATCGCCCGGAGCTCGTCGATCGACTGCCAGCGCGCGAGGCTGCGGACGTACCGAACCCGGCCGCCGTCGACGACACGTCCCGAGGCGAGCTGGAAGTTGTCCTGGGCGAGGCTGCGGATGACCTCGCCCAAGTTGACCCCGTGCATGCTCAGCAGGTCGAGGTTGAAGTCGACGAAGACGCGCTTTGGGTCGACGCCCCACACGTCCACTTTGCCCACCCCGGGGACCCGCTCCAGCCGCTTCGCCACGTAGTCGTTGACGAGCCCGTGCTCGTCCTCGATCCCATCGGGCAGGCTGATCCCGCTCCACATCACCGGCTCGTCGGCGGGGTTCCACTTGTAGATCCAGTAGCGCTCCACGTCGTCGGGCAGGTCGGGCATGGCCCGCTCCATGCGGTCGACCACCGAGTTGTAGGCCACGTCCATCGACACCGAGCGGTGGAACTCCAAGCTGAGCCGGATGCCGTTGTCTCGGGCGCTCCCCCGCATCGACTTGATGCCGGGCGCCGTGCTCACGGCCTCCTCGACCGGCCGCAGCAGGTTGGCCTCGGTCTCCCGCGGGGAGGCCCCGTCGTAGGGCACCCACACCCACAGCCGGTTCAGGGTGAAGCGGCCCGGCATCATCTCGAGGGGGATGCGGTCCCACGCGATGCTCCCGAGCAGCGACAGGGCCAGGAACACCATGACGACCGTGACCGGGCGGGTGACCGAGAAGCGGGGGAGCCAGTCGTTCATGGGCGGCTCACGGGGTGGGCTGCGGGTCGGGGGTGCCCAGCTCGCCCGCCCGCCTGGAGCGATCGGCGCGGCGGTCTGCCGCCACGTCGGCGCGATCACGCCGCTCGAGCAGGCGCGTGAGCAGCTCGTAGACCACGGGGAT
>JBDQIL010000182.1:0-7115 GCA_040264415.1 Myxococcota bacterium | reverse complement strand
GTGGACCTCCGCGTGGTGGCCGCCAGCCACAAGGGGCTCTCGGACCTCGTCGCCCAGGGCGCGTTCCGTGAGGACCTGTTCTTCCGCCTCGCCCGGTTCGAACTCGAGCTCCCTCCGTTGCGCGAGCGTGGCCGTGATGTGGTCCTGATCGCCCGCCACCTGCTCTCCAAGGGTGTCGAGGGCCTGCCCGCCAAGGGGCTGTCCCGCAGCGCCGAGGCTGTGCTGGTCGGGCAGCGTTGGTCGGGGAATGTGCGCGAGCTGGAGAACGTGCTGTTCCAGGCGGCACTCCACGCGCGTGGGCCGAGCGTGACCGCCCGGGACCTCTGCCAGGCGATGGGCCTGGACGCGGCCTCGGTGCCGACAGCTCCCCTGTCCGTGCGCGTACTCGACCTCGTGCGGGCGTCGGACGGGACCAGCAGTCGAGAGCTGGCTGAGGCGCTCGGGGCGGCGCTGTCCACGCTGAAACGGCTGCTCAAGGCGCTGGTGGAAGCGGGGGACCTGGTTGCCCGTGGGAAGGGCAAGGCCACGCGCTACCACCTGCCCACCGTCGAAGAGGCGTGCCACGACCCGCGAGAGCGGGCGGCGCTGGCCGTCGTTTCGGAGCATGGGCGGGTGACTCGGGCGCAGCTCGCGGAGGCGGCGGGGGTGTCGACCCGGACAGCGGGGCGGGTGCTGGCTGGGCTGGTCCGCGCAGGGGTGCTGCGGCCGGATGCCAGGAAGGGGAACGCGGCTGGGTATGTGCGCGGGCTGCGGGTGGCGGCGTAGAGGTCGTGCTCGCCCTGACCAGAGCCTGAGCTTGGAGCAGGACCGCGTGCGATCCTTTCGGCCTATCGGGTAGCCTCCCCGCGGAGTAGCGACGATGTGCAACGCCCACAATCATCCGCCCGGCTGTACTTGCGGCTTCGGAGGAGACGGACACCTTGGCAGTGGCGACTGGCAGTGGAGTTTCCAGCACTCGATCGGGGGTACGCCGGCGCACTGGATCCACGATGATGCGCGTTTCTTCGACTGCGGGTCGTGGTTAGAGCCATCGCCGTGCCCGCGGTGTGGTGCGTTGGTATTTTTCGTCCGCCACAATGGCGGCTCCATGTACTTCGATGAGCTCGGGTGGCCGTGGCCAAAGCACGCTTGCTTCGACGAGGACGAGGTGGCTGAGTGGGTTGCTGCGACACGGGCACAGAACGACCAGCTTGCGGTAGTCCGTCGGGTTCTCCCCCGAGACGACGGCAAGGCGCGCCTTCAACTACGGCGCCTTGGCGGTTCCGACACCGAGGCGGAGTATGTTCACGTTCCGCATGCCTCGAGCTGGGCGGGACGGGTGGTTCTGGTTCGCCCAATCGACGGTGGTGGCCACACCCTTCTCGCAGCCCCCTTGCCGAGAACCGTTGCGGAAGCATGGGACACAGTCGCCACGAAGCTCTGCGAGTGCCCTGGTTGCGACCGTCGGGTCGTGTTGCACATCGATGGCGCCGGAACGGCGATGCTCTTCAACGGGTACACTTCGCGGGGCGCCTTGCCTACCCGGCTGACTCGTCATCGCTGCGCGCTGTTTGCCTCCGGCGGCGGAGAGCAGCAGCTCCGAGCAATGGTCATGGAACTCCGCCTCTCCGACCCGCCGCCAGGCTTACCCGAGAATCAGGACGGGTACGAGCTTCGCCCAGCGCTTTGGCGTCCAGTCCGGTTGATGGGATTCGCGGTCGGACGGACTGCCTTCCGGCACGGATGGGCGGGGTCCTCGGTCGCCGGTAGCGTGCCAATCGGATTGGTCAAGGTGCTGACGACGACTGGACTGCAGGTTCGTCTGCTGGCCCCGTTGGACGTCGCAGAAAGGGTGCCCCTTCATGCCCTCGCAGTCTTCGAATACACCCGAGTGTATCGGGCAGGGTCCACTCATTCGATGCTGACGCGCTTCCGAGTCAGTCGATTTAGCACAGTGGTTGATGGTCTCCGACGGTGGGAAACAGGCCTCGACTTCGACGGGTGTGTCTGGTGCGGTCGGGCGCTGGAGTCGTTGCACGACTGGGAGGTCAACACGGTTGGAAGACCAGAATGTGCGACCTGCAAGCGCATGAAGTCTGGTCTCAAGAGTGCACAGTTCTATGAGATGGTCAGGCTGATCGCGGCGAATCTGGGCTCTTCCAGCCCCAGTACGCCCGAGGAAGAGTGACGCCCAACAGGAACCGCGAGGACAGCTCACTGGGTGCCTACTTGGCCGCCAGCCCAGCATCGAGCGCCCCGGGCCACCGCCCCTCAAATGCCGCCCGTTGGGCGTTCTCGTCTCGCATGTGGGCGATCTCCCTCAACGCCTTCCGCGTCAGCCCCTTTGGCAGCGCCTCCCGCGGCTGTTCCAGCACCGCCACGATCTCTGGCGCCAGGTGCAGCAGCGAAAGCAGCTGTCCCACGCGTGGCCCGCTGATGCCCTCGGCCCGGCCGATGCTCGCCAGCGACCCGTGGGTCCCGTCGTCCAGCCACGCCTGGTACCGCCGCGCCCGGGTCAGCGCGTGGGTGAACCGCTCGCTGCGGGGCACGGCTGGCGCAGCTGGAACACCTCGCCGAACCGGGCCTCGAGGAGCAGGCCTTGATGCCACGCAGGCCGCCGCGTACTGGCGCCGCTGGGCTGCCCCCGACCGCAGCGCCGCGATGGGCCGCAACGCCCGCTCGCTGGGTACCGGCCCTGTCCGGTCCGGCGCGTCGAGGTCGGCGAGGATGGCCGGGTCCAGTTCGAGGAGCTTGAGCACCTGGGTGATCCGCGCCCGGCTCAGCCCCGCCCGGCGTGCGACGTCAGCCCGCGTCCGGTCGGGCGACGCATCCAGCCAAGCCTGCCACCGCCGCGCCCGCGCGAGCTGGCGGCGGACCCGGGCCAGGGCATCGGCCCACCGGTCGACCGGCGCGTCCCCATCCGGTGACCCGCAGCCGTGGCCCGCAGCGTCCTTGCCTGGCCCGCTTGCTGAGGACACAGTTCCGGCCGCCGTCTTCGCCTGGCCCGCAGCGCGACGACGGCGCTTCGTCGCCGACAGCCGGGTCTCCTCAGGCGGTCGGTGCCGGTTGCGCCCGAAGCCCTTGCGCTCGGGGAGGGGCGTCGTGACCACCAGCGTCAGGAGGTACTCGGCGTGCTCCTTGGGGCCTTCCGTCGTGTTCAGACCGGGGAGCCATTCAAGCCCTCGCACCTCACGGTGCGGGGGCTCCTCCGTTGCTGGAAGCCGCGCCATGAGAGCGGTGTGGTGGCGGGTTGTCTCGCGATGGGAGGCGGGTCCCGGGCTGTTCACCCGAGACGGTCCTCGAGGGGGTGATGGAGCCGGATTCGGGCGTCTCTGGTCTCCGGACGGGCGGAGACGGCGGTCTCTGCTGCCCCGGCGGTGAACAGGATGGTCTCCGGTGGCGGGGCGCGGTGAACAGTGAGAGGTGGCGTGAGGTGGCCGGAGTGGTCGAGCTGGCCGGCTGGGCATGTCAAGAGGCGGCTGTTCACCGCGGAGGGCGCTGGTTTGTGACCTCGGGTGGGGTCATGCGGGACTCGAAGCAGGTTGCCTCTGGCGGTGGCGCTGCGCCGAGGAGCATCTACTCTCCTCGCCGTTGGCCGGCCTGTCGCCATCTGCGTGCCCCCTCCACATCCAGCAGGTACGCGCCCACCATCTCCCGCTGCACCCACTCGGGCATCAGCGGCTGGAACTTGCTGAGGCGGTACGCCGGCAGGTCCGAGGCGACCTCCCGCCACAGCTCCTCGTTGTCCCACAGGTCGGGCTCTCCAAGTCGGGCGACGGCCTCGTGGAAGTGCCTGGGATCGATGCCCTCGCCGCGCACCTTGAGCAGGTAGTTGTCCGGCACCACCTTCCAGTCGCCCCCGACCGCCTCCAACGCGTACCGCAGGGTGCCGTTGATGCGGCCGCCGGCGAAGGTCCACCAGCGGATCTCGTCGTCGTCGATCTCGACGCCACCCACCTGTGGCTCGAGCAGCCCGTCGAAGGCCTCCCTGCGCTGCTGCAGCAGCTCTCGCGCTGTCGGGTGGAGGTAGGGGTAGTCCTGGCCTCCCGCGAGGACGTCCAGCGCGGCCTGGCAGACCTCGAAGCCCAGGAATTGGGGCAGGTAGCCACCCCAGGTGGGCTGCTTGCCTCGGGGCGCGCGGTCGACCTTGATGCTGCGCTCGCTGTGGTCGACGTGGACCACGACCCACGGGCGGCCCCCCAGAAGGAAGCAGCTCACGCCGTCTACGAGGCGGTCGACGAAGCCCTGGGTGAGGGTGCCGAGCGGCGCCCCCGCGCGCGTCTTCACCGAGTAGGTCTGGGGGCTCGAGAAGACGGCGAACAGCTCCATGAAGTTGCGCCGCCCGAACTTCTTCTCGGCCTTGGGGCCGAGGACCAGGCGCCCGCCCACGTCGACGAGGGAGCCGTCCCGGAGCATCCACGACACCAGCCGGTCGAACTCGGCGCGCTCGATGCCTGCGAGGTCCGGGACGCTCGACAGGTGCGCCCAGGCGTCTTCGACTGGCACGCCGTCCGATGCCAGCGCGAGAGCCAGGAGCTGGTGCACCAGGACGGGCCAGCAGCGGCTACTGACCTCGACCGACTCCACCCACCCCCTGCGCGCGAGCTCGATGAGGGCGATGGCCTGGAGGACTCCCTCGGTGGTTTCGCAGAAGAAGGTAGTGTTCGCCGCCTGGCCTGCGCGGCGGCCCGTGCGGCCCATGCGCTGTAGGAACGAGCTGACGGTGTCGGGCGCCTCGGCCTGCAGCACGCGGTCAAGGTCGCCGACGTCGATCCCCAGCTCCAAGGTGGAGGTGGCCACGATGCAGGCGTCCGAGCCGTGGTGGAAGCGCTCCTCGGCGTGGGCGCGCTCCTCCTTCGACACGGCGCTGTGGTGGACGAACACCGTCGTCCCGAACCGGCGCATCTGTTCCGCGACGGCCTCGGTCATGGCGCGCGACTGGCAGAAGAAGAGGCTCTTGCTCCCCCGCGCGAGCTTGGCCGCGTCGTGGGCGATGAGCCCGAGCTCCTCGCGATGGACGACCAGGAGCTGCCGCCGGCCGGGGTTCTTGGGCGGATCGACCACCTTCCCGGGGCGCTGAGACGTGCCCTGCAGCCAGTCGAGGATGGCCTCTGGATTGCCCACCGTGGCCGAAAGGCCGACGCGCTGCACGTCGTGCCGCGAGAGCCTCGCGAGGCGCTCCAGCACGCTCATCAGGTGGGCGCCGCGGTCTGAGCCGGCCAGGGCGTGCACCTCGTCGATGACCACCACGCGCAGGTTCGCGAAGAGCGAGGCCTCGTCGACCCGGCGGGACACCAGCATGACCTCGAGCGACTCGGGCGTGGTCATGAGCAGCTCTGCGGGCTCGGACAAGAACCGCTTGCGCTCATGGGCGCCGACGTCGCCGTGCCAGACCATCCGCCGCAGCCCGATCATCTCCGTGTAGAGGCCCAGCCGCTCGGCCTGGTTGTTGAGCAGGGCCTTGATGGGGGCGATGTAGAGGGCGGCCAGTCCCAGCGGAGGGTCATCGACGAGGTTCGACAGCGTCGGGAACATGGAGGCTTCGGTCTTGCCGCCCGCGGTGGGCGCCAGGACGATGGCGTTGCAGCCGTCCAGCAGCGCGGCTCCCGCCTCCTCCTGCACCGCGCGTAGGCTGGTCCAGCCCAACCGCGACACAATGGCCTGCTGAAGCCGGGGAGCGAACCGGGCGAAGACGCTCCCGCTCACCAGACGTCCTCGCTGGGTACGAGGTCATCGTCGTCGTCGGTCGGTGTCGGCGAGGCAGGCCCGCCGAGCGCGCGCTGCTCCTCGGGGGTGAGGATCTGGGGCGCATTGAACTGGTGGACCTCATCGGGGACGAAGTCTTCGTGCTCATCCACGAGGTCCATCGTGGTGACGAATTCCCGCAGGAACTGCCGTGGGACGACCCCGACGTCGCCCTTGAACCCCTTGGTGACCTCGGCCACGAGGCGCTCGATGAAGGGGGTGGGCACCCGCGCGTGGAGCCGTACGCGGTCCTTGGCGGGGAACAGCTCCCGCAACTTGACCGCGACGCCCTTGAGGCGCGCAGCGTCGAAGGGAACCAGCTCGAGCTGCGGCTGCCGAAGGCTCGCAAACCCAGCCTGCGACAGGAACCGGATGCGGTCGTGCAGGGGGGCGAGGCCGGCGACGCCCCGCGGCGTATCGAAGAACTCGGGGGTGCCGGTGAACAGCCAGAGCAGGCCTGGATAGCCGCCGGAGCCATCGGCGATCTGCCGGATGCCGTTGAGGGACTTGTGGCGCGAGTCCTTGCGCATCCGGAGGATGGTCTCGGCCTCGTCGATGACGATGACCAGGCCCTTGTAGCCAGCCGCCTTGACGATCTCGAGGACGCCGCGCAGGTAGTCGAGGGCGTCCGTGCTCCCGATGTCGCCCTTGACCCCGGCCGCCTTCTTGGCCGAGGCCGCGACGTTGCCGCTGCCGGAGAGCCAGGAGATGAGCGCGCCGGCCTCGGCCAGCTCACCCTTCTGCTTGAGGTCGAAGACGGTCTGGATGACGCGCACGAAGTCCTGCGGTGCCTGGCCGCCGGTGAGCGACATCAGATCCTCGTCGAGCCGTCTGCGCACCTTGTCGTCGAACTCGGGCGCCTCCTCGTCCTCTCCCGCGGCGATCAACGACTCCTCCACGTTGCCGATCCATCGGTCGAGGATGTCGCCGAGCGCGCCGCGGGGACACGATGAGGTGGCCAGCTCGGTGAGCACCTTGCGGTAGACGTCGTCGAAGCGGTGGAACTTGAGATCGTTGTCGGAGACGACGACGAAACTGGTAGCGAAGCCTTGGGCCTGGGCGTCGAGTACCGCCAGCCGCGCCATGAAGGTCTTGCCGCAGCCGTAGCCGCCGCGGAGGAACTTGATGGTGCCCTCGCGGGACGCGGCGAGGTCGAGCTGCCGATGCAGCTCGCCGCGCTGCTTCTCGATGCCGACGGCGAAGGCGTCGATGCCACGCTCGGGGACCAGCCCCTTCCGCAGAGACTCGAAGATGTGCTCGATGTCACGGGTGGTCAGTCTGCTCATGCCTTGCTCCCTTCGCGGACGTAGCGCTTCACGCCGCCCACGGAGTCGATTCGAATGTCGAAGGGCGCCCGCGCACGGTGCGCCTCGAACTTGCGCGCGAACCTC
>JBDQIL010000181.1:0-7137 GCA_040264415.1 Myxococcota bacterium | reverse complement strand
TCTTGCAGGCGCACCAGGCGCTCCCACGCCTCGTGGGCCAGATCGAGGCCCTCCTCGAACATGCGCGAGATGCAGAAGAGATCGAGCCCGGCGCGGCAGCTCAGATCGAGCTGCTGCTCGAGGGCGAAGCGTCCCCGCACGGCCTTCATCTCCATGTCGTCGGAGATGACCACCCCGCCGTAGCCGAGCTGCCGACGCAGCACGCCGTCGATGATTCGGTGGGAGAGGGTCGCTGGGAGCTGCTCGTCGTAGGTCGGGAACACCACATGGGCGGTCATCACGCAGCCCACGCGGGCGCGGGCCGCCGCCTGGAAGGGGACCAGCTCGGTCTGCTCGATGTCGGGACGCTCCTTCTCCACCACGGGCAGGTCTTTGTGGGAGTCGACCGTGGTGTCGCCGTGACCCGGGAAGTGCTTGGCGCAGCAGATGAGCCCTTGCGACTGCGCCTCGTCGACGAAGGCGACCACATGCCGGGCCACCGTGTCGGGGCGCCGCCCGAAGGAGCGGTCGCCGATGATCGGGTTCGCTGGGTTCGAGTCGACGTCGGCCACCGGCGCGAAGTCGAGGTTGAAGTTCATCGCGCGGAGCTCCCAGGCGAGGGCCCGGGCGAAGGCCCGCGTGGTGGCTTCGTCGTCTACGTTGCCCACCGTGCGCAGGGGCGGCCAGGCCGTCTCGCGCACCCGCAGGACGCGCCCGCCCTCTTGGTCGACGCTCAACAGCGGCGGGGCGTGGTCGGGCACGAGAGAGATGAGCTCGCGGTTCAGCTCGCGCACCTGGGCGGGCTCGGCCACGTTGCGCGCGAACAGGATGAAGCCCGCGGGCTGCACCTCGTCACAGAAGCGCTTGAACGGCTCGCTCGGGGCGTGCCCGGGGAGGCCCACGATGAGCCGCTGACCGGCCCGCCGCTTGCGCTCCCACAAGGTGGTCTGCTCGCCCTGGGCGGGTCGGGGCGGCGCGAGGTCGGGCTCGGGGGCCCAGCTGGGGCTCACGAAGCGGCCGCGGGCGGGTGTTGGTCGCCCGGCTCGACCGGGTCGGTGTCGGGGTGCTCGGCCAGCTCGATGAGCACGCCGCCCGCCGACTTCGGGTGGATGAAGGCCACCCGGGTGCCGTGGGCGCCCGGGGTCGGCGCGTCGGTGAGGAAGCGGTAGCCCAGCGCCGTGAGGCGCTGCATGTCGGCCTCGATGTCGTCGGTGGCGAAGCAGAGGTGGTGCAGCCCGCCCCCCCGCTTGTCGAGGTGGCGCTGCACCGGGCCCTCGCCGTCGATGGGGTGGATGAGCTCGATCTGCGTGGCCGGCACGGGCAGGAAGGCGGTGCGGGTCTGGGCCGCCACGACGTCTTCGGTGCCGGCCAGCGTGAGGCCGATGTCGTCGCAGAAGCGCCGCAACGCGGCGTCGAGGTCGGGGACAGCGATGGCGATGTGGTCGAGGCGGGTGATCATGGCGTCGCTCTAACCCCGCACCGGCGACCGCGGGACCGGCCCGCCCTGCCGCCCTCCGGACCCCTGGACATGCGGCCAGCCTCGGCGATAGAGGCCCGCGGTCCCGCAAAACCGGAGCTCTACATGTCCGAATCTACCGCCCTCGCGTCCTACAAGACCCACTACGTCGCCAAGAAGGCGCTGTTCACGTTCCTCGGCGCTGCCTTCCGGCTCTACACCCCCGAGGGTGAGCTGGCCTTCTTCGTGAAGCAGAAGGCCTTCAAGATCCGCGAGCAGATCACGGTCTTCGCCGACGAGGGCATGTCCGACGCGCGCCTCGCCATCCAGGCCCGGCAGCGCCTCGACATCTCGGCCACCTACGACGTCACCGAGGTGGCCAGCGGTGAGAAGGTGGGCGCGCTGCAGCGCAAGGGCCTCAAGTCCATCTTCATGGACGAGTGGTCCATCCTCGACAACGACGACGCGGTGATCGGCTCGATCAAGGAGGCGTCGGCGCTCATGGCGATCCTGTCGCGCATCATCAAGCTCATCCCCCAGACCTACAACATCAACCTGGGTGAGACGCAGGCGGGGGTGATCAAGCAGCGGTTCAACCCCTTCCAGCTGGCCTATGACGTCGACTTCGGCACGGGCGACGCGTCGGTCGATCCCCGCCTCGGCGTGGCCGCGGTCGTGCTGCTGCTCGCCATCGAAGGCCGCCAACAGTAGCCAGGGCGCCCGTCTGTGAGCGTGGCGGCCGCGTCCCACGCCGGCTCTCCTGCCGGTTCGGGGCGCGGCCGTCTGCCTTGTGTGGGCTCGCCCCATCTGCCTGCAATAGGACCGTTGACAACCGCGTCCGCGGTGTCCACCAGACGGCCGACCGCCCCGACCGGCCCTTGCTCCAAGGCAGCACCGTGACCGCTCCGACCTTCCGCGCGACGCTCCTGCTCGTAGCCCTCTCCACGGCTGGCGCCGCCTGCTCCAGCGGAGGCGGCAAGGGGGGCGATGCGGCCCGGGGCGAGTGGGCATCGGGCGACCGCGAGGCGGCTCCCGGGCCCGGTCAGCGGGTGCTCGTCGACGTGACGCCCGTCGAGCGAGGCGATGTCGCCGACCACCTGATCACGACCGGCACCCTCGAGAGCGAAGCCCAAGCCGACATCACCCCCGAGGCGTCGGGCACGGTCACCCGCATCCTGGCCGAGGAGGGCGACAGCGTGCGGGCCGGGCAAGTGCTCGCGATCATCGAGAACGTGAGCTTGAACGCGGGCGCCGACCGCGCCACCATCGAGCTGGAGAAGGCACGCCAGGCCCTCAGCGAGGCTGAGGCGCTGCACGGCAAGGGCGCCATCTCCGACCGAGAGCTGCGGGACGCGCAGAGCGGCGTGCGGGTCGCCGAGGCTGGCTACAGCGAGGCCCGCGCCGCGTCGGGCTTCACGCGCCTGACCAGCCCCATCGCCGGCACGGTGTCGCTGCGAAACGTGCGGGTGGGCGAGGTGGCGCAGCCGGCCGCGCCCGCCTTCCAGGTGGTCGATCTCGACCGCATGCGCGTCATGGTGCAGCTCCCCGAGAAGGACCTCCCCCGGGTGAGCGAGGGGCTCCCGGTCACGCTCACCGGCGCCTACGATGAGGCAGCCGGCGCTCAGGGGTCGGTCGAGCGCATCAGCCCGGTGGTCGAGGCGAACTCCGGCACCGTCCGCGTCACCATCCAGGTCGACCCCGACACCGTGCGGCTGCGGCCCGGCCAGTTCGTGAAGGTGCGCATCGAGACCAGCCGCCACGACGACGTGCTCACCATCCCCCGCCGGGGGCTCGTGTGGGACGACGGTGAGCCCATCGCCTGGACCGTGGTGGATGCGCCGCCGCCGGAGCCCCCCGCAGGCGCCGACGCGTCCGACGAGGCCGCTGACGGCACGGGGGGCGGCTGGTTCGACGACTGGTTCTCGGGTGAGTCGGACGACGAGGGGGACGGCGACGCAGACGGAGGAGAAGACCGCGACCCGTGGGAGGGCATCCCCCGCCGCACCGTGGTCAAGAGCCGCCTCGAGATCGGCTTCGTCGACCCCGAGCGGGTCGAGATCGTCGGAGGCCTCGAAGAGGGCGACAGCGTGGTCACCCTCGGCAACGGCACGCTGCGCGAAGAGACGCTCGTCCGCCTGCCCGACGACCCCGACCCGCCCGAGCGAGAGAAGAAGAAGGACGCGAAGGGCGACGGCGACGGCGACAAGGGCCGCGGCCGCGGGGAGGGCTGAGCCGGCATGGGCCTCTTTCGGCTGGTGGTCGAGCGCCCCGTCGCGACCTTCATGATCTTCACGGCCGCCGTGGTCTTCGGCGTGGTCAGCTACCTGCGGCTGCCGCTGAACCTCATGCCCGACCTGAACTACCCGACGCTGACGGTGCGCACCGAGGTCGAGGGCTACGCGCCCCAAGAGGTCGAGAGCCAGGTCAGCCGGCCCATCGAGGAGAGCCTGGCCACCACCGAGGGCCTGGTCGAGATCGAGAGCCGATCACGCGCCGGCATCTCGGACGTCGTGCTCGAGTTCTCCTGGGGCACCGACATGGACGACGCCACCCAGTCGGTGCGCGAGCGTCTCCAGACCACCTTCCTGCCCGAAGATGCGCGTCGTCCGTTGATCTTGCGGTACGACCCGAGCCAAGACCCCATCCTCCGCATCGCGCTGTCCATCGACCCCGCCGACCCCTCCCCTCCGCGGGGTGCCGAGGCCCTCTTCCTGCTTCGAGATGTCGCACAGCAGCAGGTCAAGCGTGAGATCGAGGCCATGGACGGCATCGCCGCGGTCCGGGTGCGGGGCGGCCTCGAGCGGGAGATCCTGGTGGAGGCGCGGGAGGACTGGCTGGCGGCCCGGGGGGTGACCCTCCAGCAACTCGTTCAGACCCTCGGCTCCGAGAACGTCAACCTGCCCGGCGGCACGCTGCGAGAGGGCGACCGCCGCTTCTTGGTGCGCACGCTCAACGAGGTGCACACCATCGACGAGATCGCCGCGCTCGAGGTGCGTCGGGCCGACGGCGTGCGGGTCCCGGTGCGAGAGCTGGCCACCGTGCGGGAGGCCAACCGCGACCGCGAGGTGGTGAGCCGGCTCGACGGCCGTGACGCGGTCGAGCTCGAGGTCTACAAGGCCGCAGACGCCAACATCGTCCAGGTGGCCAACGACCTGCAGGCCCGCCTCGACACCCAGGTCGTGGGCATGAACCGCGACGGCACGCCCCAGACCCGACCCGGCCTGTCCGACCAGCTCCCCGACGGCGTGGTGCTGGTGGTGCTCGAAGACCAGGCCGAGTTCATCGAGGCCTCGATCGCGAACCTGCGCAGCACGGCGGTGCTCGGCGGCTTCCTCGCTGTCGCCGTGCTCTTCGCCTTCCTGCGCGACTTTCGGGCCACCGCCATCATCGCCTGCGCGATCCCGGTCTCGATCGTGGCCACCTTCGCGCCCATGTACATCGGCGGCGTGAGCCTCAACCTGATGAGCCTCGGCGGGCTCGCGCTGGGCATCGGCATGCTGGTCGACAACGCCATCGTCGTGCTCGAGAACATCCAGGTGAAGGTGGAGGAGGGGCTCCCGCGTCGCGAGGCCGCCATCGCCGGCACCAAAGACGTCGCTGCGGCCGTGACCGCCTCCACCCTCACCACGGTGAGCGTGTTCCTGCCGATCAGCTTCGTGGACGGCGTCGCCGGACAGGTCTTCGGCGACCTCGCGCTCGCGGTGGTCTTCAGTCTGCTGGCCTCCCTGGTGGACTCCCTGCTCTTCGTGCCGATGCTCGCGGCCATCGAGATTCGGATGCCTGGCGAGCGTCCCCCGCTGCGCGACGTCAGCCGCGCCGCACGGTTCGACTCGATCGCCCACTTTCGGCAGGCCTGGTCGAGCCGCGCGGGCGCGGCGCGCCTCCTGCGCCTCCCGTATTGGGGGGTCCGGCTGCTGCTGCGTCTGAGCCTCGAAGTCCCCACCGCGCTGGCGGTGTGGGGGTCGGCCCTCGCGGGGCGGGTCCTGGCCGGTCTGGCCCAGCGCCTGCTGCGTCCGCTCGGGGGTCTCTTGCTGGGCGCTGCCGGTCGCTTCCAGGCGGTCTACGGGCGGCTGGCGGGGCGCTACACCGGCGCCATCGGGGCCATCCTGCGACGGCCCGGCTTGGTGCTGGCCGTCGCGGCCGTCACCTTCGTGATCGCGCTGCCGGTGGGCGGGCAGCTGGGTCAAGCGCTCATCCCCGAGCTCCACCAGGGCCGCTTCACCGCCGAGCTCGCGCTGCCCGTGGGCACCCCGCTCTCGCGCACGGTCGATCTGGTGGCCGCGGTCGAGGACCAGCTCGACGACCACCCGCAGATCTCCCACGTTCACAGCATCGTGGGCACCGAGCGTCAGGCCGACAGCCGGGCAGACGAGGGCGAGCACACCGCGCGGGTGATGGTGGAGCTCACCCCCGGCGGCGACCTCGAAGCCCGCGAAGAGGCCGTGATGGCCGACGTTCGCGCCGCGGTGGCGGCGGCCGTCGTCGACGCAGAGGCGGCCCGCCCCGACCTCCGCATGACCCGACCGAGCCTGTTCAGCTTCTCCACCCCCATCGAGGTGGTGCTCTACGACAACGACCTCGACCGGCTCCGCGACGGCTCCGACGCCACCCGTGAGGTCATGACCGGGCTGCCCGGGCTCACCGATGTGCGCTCGAGCCTGGTCGAGGGGTACCCCGAGATTCAGGTGCGGTACGACCGCGCGCTGCTCGAACGCTATGGCCTCGACACCGGCACCATCGCCCGGCAGATCCGCGACAAGGTGCTCGGAACCGAGGCCACCACCATCGCGCGGGGCGACGGCCGCGTCGACCTGGTCGTGCGGATCGACGAGTCGGACCGGCGGAGCACCGACGCCTTCCGACGCCTCAACATCAACCCGCAGGTCACCCCGCCCATCCCGCTCGAAGCCGTCGCCGGCTTCACCGACGCCAAGGGCCCCTCCGAGATCCGCCGGGTCGACCAGCGCCGCGCCGCTGCGGTCACCGCGAACCTCGACGGCTTCGACATCTCCGGCCAGGCCGACGCCATCCGCGCGGCCCTGGGCGGCACCGATCTGTCCGGCGTGCAGTGGGAGATCGCGGGGCAGAACGAGGAGATGGAGCGCTCGCTGCGCTCGCTCCAGATGGCCCTCGCGCTGGCCATCTTCCTGGTCTACGTCATCATGGCGAGCACCTTCGAGAGCACGCTGCACCCCTTCGTCATCCTGTTCAGCGTCCCCCTCGCCCTGGTGGGTGTGGTGGGGGGCCTCGCGCTCACCGGCACCCCCGTCAGCGTGGTGGTGCTCATCGGCGGGATCGTGCTCGCCGGCGTGGTGGTCAACAACGCCATCGTGCTGGTGGACACCATCAATCGGCTGCGCGACGACGGCATGGAGCGCCTCGCGGCGATCCACC
Source organism: Myxococcota bacterium (assembly GCA_040264415.1). GTDB lineage: Bacteria > Myxococcota_A > UBA796 > UBA796 > UBA2385 > M30B51. Next base: position 308 of record JBDQIL010000181.1, on the reverse strand, counting down.
GCGGCGCCGAGCTGCGGCTGCGGCCCATCCTCATCACCACGCTGACCACCGTGCTAGGGCTCACGCCCCTCGCGCTCGGCTACGGCGAGGGGGCCGAGGTGCAGCAGCCGCTGGCCCTCACCATCATCGCGGGCCTCTCGTCGTCCACGCTGCTCACCCTCGTCGTGATCCCCGTGGTCTACGAGCTGCTCACGCGCCTGCTCGAGCGGCGTGATCGCGCCGACGTGGCGGCAGACCGCCGCGCCGATCGCTCCAGGCGGGCGGGCGAGCTGGGCACCCCCGACCCGCAGCCCACCCCGTGAGCCGCC
>JBDQIL010000180.1:0-7153 GCA_040264415.1 Myxococcota bacterium | reverse complement strand
GGCCGCCACCCGCGCGCGCGCCTCTGGGCCTCCCGCGGCCCCCCGGGGGGCCCTCAGCTTCGGGGTTCTCCTTTTCGCCCGGAGTGGGGGCCGCGCGGGGGGGGGGGGCCCTCGACCCGCGCCACGACGGCTTCAGCGCCCACTCGAAGGTGAACGTAGCTCTCGAAGCCCAGCGTCTCGACGACCTCGATCACGCCCGGGTGGATGGGCCCCGCTCCGGGCCGAACGGCGGGCCCCAGCCGCACCTCGTGGGGGCGAACCCCGATCACCACGCCGGGCTCGATGGCCTCGAGGAACGACATGGCCGGCGAGCCGATGAAGCCCGCGACGAATCGGTTGGCGGGGTCGTCGTAGAGCTCGGCGGGCGTGCCGACCTGTTGCAGGTGGCCCCCGTCGAGCACGGCGATGCGATCGGCGAGCGTCATGGCCTCCACCTGGTCGTGCGTCACGTAGACCATGGTGGTGCCGAAGCGGTGGTGCAGCTTCTTCAGCTCCACCCGCAGCTGGGTGCGCAGCGACGCGTCGAGGTTCGACAGCGGCTCGTCGAACAAGAAGACCTCGGGGCGGCGCACGATGGCGCGCCCCATGGCCACGCGCTGCCGCTGCCCCCCCGACATCTCGCGCGGGTACCGGTCGAGCAGCGGGCCGAGGGCGAGGATCGCCGCCGCCTCGTCTACCGCCGCCCGGATCTCGGCCTTCGGGCGCTTCTGCAGCTCGAGCGCGAAGCCCATGTTCTGCCGCACCGTCATGTGCGGGTACAGGGCGTAGCTCTGAAAGACCATGGCGACGTCGCGGTCGCGCGGCGGCAGGTCGTTGACCCGCCGCGGGCCGATGTGCAGGTCGCCCGAGCTGACGGTCTCGAGCCCCGCGATGCACCGCAAGAGGGTGGACTTTCCGCAGCCGGACGGCCCGACCAGCACCAGGAACTCTCCGTGCTCGACCTCGAGATCGATGCCGTGAAGCACGCCCACGTCGTTGTAGGACTTTCGGATGTCTCGGAAGCTCAGGCTGGCCATGGCGGCACCCTATTGCGGGGGCTGGGGGGGGTCACCCGCCGGACGCTTCGCGGGCGGCGCGGCGCAGACGAGAGACCTCGTCTCGCAAGTCGAAGCGGTCGAGGAACTTGCTCAGCCGCGACGGCGACATCTTGAGCTACTGCGCCGCCTTGCTCTGGACGAACTGGTGCCGACGCAGCGCCTGCCAGACCGCGTCCACCATGGCCTGATCGATCCCCTCGGCGTCGGCCTCGACCGTCACCGCGGCCTCCTCGACCCCCAGGCGCGACAGGTCGTCGAGCCGCAGCCGGTGGTCACCGCCCTGGTGCAGCGACGCCGCTCGGTCGGCGACCTGCTGGAGCTGCCGCAGGTTTCCGGGCCACTCCCAGCTGGTCAGCCGGTGCAGCGCGGCCGTGTCGAAGACCGCCTCGGGCGGGGGCGCCCCGGCGGCCTCGAGCATGCCGCGCAGGTAGCGATACACCGCCTCCGAGCCCCGATCTCGAAGCGGGGGGAGCGCCACGTGGACCGTCGACATTCGGTACCAGAGGTCCTCACGGAAGTGATCGGCCCACTGGCCCTTGGAGACCTCGGCGTTGGTGCCGAGGATGATGTGCAGCGGACGCTCGATGGGCGTGGAGGACGCCGTCAGCCCGCCAAAGTAGCGCTGGGGGAGCTCGAGCAGGGGCAACAGGATCTGCTGCCCGGTGTCATCGAGGTTCTGAACCTCGTCGAGGAACAGCACGCGGTCGTGCTTCAGGCACCGCTGGATGGCCCCGTCTCGGGTGAGCGCGCCCGTGTACTCGCCCTGCTTGGCGCCCGTGAGCTGCGTGATGAGGAACTGCGGGTCGCCGCGCCGCAGGACGACCGCCTCGACGTCGTCTTTGCCCAGCACGTCGCGCGCCACGCGGCGCGCCAGCACCGACTTGCCGGCGCCGGTCGGCCCGCTCACCAGCAGGTTGAGCTGCGGCCGATCGCGCATCATCTCGACCGCAGACTCGAGCTCACGGATGGGTCCGCGGTCGGAGAGCAGCACGCCCAGGAGATCTCTCGGCTCGGGCAGCAGGCCACGGCGGCTCGTGGCAAGGAGGGGGAGCATGCGCCCGACCCCGCTCGCCAGCCGCTTCAGGATGGCGACGTCGTCGTCGGTGAAGCGGTTGGTGCGGTGCAGATCGTCTACGTACAGCGCGCCCACCGCCTTGTCGCCCTGGGGGATGGCCACGGCGAGCAGGCTCTTCAGCTCGAAGGTGCGCACCGTCTGGCTGGTCTCCCGAAGGTGCGGATCGGCGAAGGCGTTGTGAGCCAGCCAGTGGTCGTCGGGCTTCTTGACCCGGCGGAGCACCTCACGACCGATCCCTGCGGCCTCGGAGCCCGAGAGCTCGGTGTAGGTGACCTGTCGGCCAAGCCCGGGGATCGCGACCATGATGAGCACCCGGTAGGCGCCGAGCGCCTCGCCCACCAGCCGCGCGAGGGCGCCGGGGAAGGCCCGGGGATCGTGCATGGCCTCGGTGAGCTCGACGATGCCCTCGAGGTTGGCGCCGGGCCCCTCGAGCAGGCGGTCGCGCAGCGTGGCGGCGTCGGCCGCCTGAGATCCGCGCAGCAGCCGCGCCGCGTGGTCGAGATCCGAGCGGCGGCGCCCGAAGCTGTCGGGGTCGAGGTCCTCCCCGGCGCTCGCGAGCAGGATCGCCCCCGACTCGAGCCGCACGAGCGCGTCGGGCTGGGCGGGCACCGCGTCGCGCGCCGCCCCGAGGTACCGCCGGGCGATGGCCAGGTGGGCCCGGCCCCGGAGCGCGTCGCGGTAGGCGTTGACCGTCTCCACCCGCGAGCGCGGCGTCTCAGCCAGGGTGGGCAGCACCTCCTCGGCGCGGCCCAGGGCGAGCAGGGCCCCGGCGATGGCCAGATCCCGAGAGATGCGCAGGTTGGGTGACAGCTCGATGTCGTCCATGGCGCGGAGACAACCCAGCGCCTCTTCGGGGCGGTCCCGCGCGAGCAACAGCCGCCCCCGCAGCTCTTGCACCCGCGCGCGCACCTCGGGCGCCGGGGCGCCCGCCGCTTCGGCTTGGAAGGCCCGCACCTGGGTCTCGGCGGAGGGCAGGCGCCCCGCTCGCAGCTCGAGGTCGGCGAGCGAGTAGCGGATGCGCAGCCGCAGCGACGTGTCGCCCGTGCCCTCGGCGATGGCCAGGGCCTCTCGGTAGATGACGCGCGCGTCGCGGCCACGACCGAGGCTCTGCAGCGCGTTCGCCCGGTTCAGCCGGATGCCCGCCGACCGACGCGCGTCGCCTTCGTCATCGGCCTTGTCGGCGGCCTGGGCGAGCATCCGCTCCCCTCGGTCGAGCTGTCCGGTGTTGGTGAGGATGCGGCCAGCCGAGCTGAGCGTCGCGGAGTCGAGGGCCGCGGAGCGAGCCTCGACCCGGTCGAGCAGATGGTCGAGCCCCGCGGGCTCGTCCCGGCGCGCCAGCCGGCGGGCGGCGATGCCGACCCGCAGCGCCAGCGCCTCTCCGTCGGCCAGGTCTGGGGCGAGACCCTCGGCGGCCGCGCAGGCGGCCTCGGCGTCGGTCAGCGCGCCCCGGCTGACCAGGATGCGCGCGAGCTCCAGCCACATCTCGGGGCCCGGCGAGCGGGCGAGCTGGGCCCGCGCGAGCGCCAGCGCCCGGTCGGTGCGGCCACCACGGCGCAGCACCCGAACCAGCTGGCGCTCCTCTTCGGCGCTGCGGCCGGTCAGTCGCTCCAGCAGCTCCGCCGCGCCAGCCAGGTCGCCGTCCTCTTCTCTCAGCTCGGCGAGCAGGCGGGCGGCCGCGCGGGAGCCGGTGGGCGCCAGGCGCTCGACGAGCTCCAACAAGATCGACCGCCGACGCGGGGCGTCCGGATCGAGGCCGTCGAAGCGGGCGGCGGCGGACTCGAGATCGCCCAGGCGGGCCAGCGCCAGGGCCACCCACACCGGCGCGCCCGGCGCCCGGAGGCCGCGCAGCGCGTCGGCGGCCGTCCGGCGGGACGACTCCGGCGCAGAGGGGGCGTCGTTGGGCTCGACGTAGGCCCGCCCGTCGGCGGCCACCCGGACCAGCCCCCGCGCGACGAGGCGCTCCCAGGCCGCGGGCGGCAGCCCGAGGGCGGCCAGCGCGTCGGGGGGGATGCCCGGCGGCAGCGCAGACAGCAAGGCCAGGGGGGCCGCGGCGGCGCCCAGGCCGCTCCCGGCACGCTCCCGAGGCTGCCGAAGCACGCGCACGAGGGCGCTGGGCATCCCCCCGGTGCGGTCGAAGACCTCTCGGATCTGGCCGGCGCTCGTGAGCCCGTAGAAGCGCGCCACCAAGGCCGAGGCCCCCGCGTCGAGGGCGCCCACCCAGATCGGCAGCGCGCCGGGCCGCTCGGCCTCGGCCGCCTCGAGCACGGTGAACCCGCCGCGCAACAGCGAGGGCACCAGGGCGTCGATGGTCCGGAGCGGGTCGGGCGGATGATCGGCCCGCCGCCCCAGCCACACCGCCCCGGGCGGCCCGTCCCACGACTCGATGCCCGAGGCCACCGCGCGAATCCAGGCCGCGGAGGCCCCCCGCGCCGGCACGTCGGCGCCCGCTGCGCAGGCCATGCCGTCGAGGTACCGCAGCGGATCGCCCATTCGGGTGAGGTCGTGCCAGGTCCGCCCGGCCGCCCCGGCGTGCCGACGGAGCGCCGCGCGCGCGACCCGCGTTCGGCCGCTCCCGGCCGGCCCGACGAGGGTCACGCGCTGCGGGTCCGGCGCCGCGAGCGCATGAGCGAGGCGCTCGAGGGTGGGCTCGCGACCCACGAGAGGCGGCTCGCCAGGCTCCGGCGAGATCGAGACCCCTGCGTCGGCCAGCGCAGCCGCGATGGCGGCGGCGTCGGACGGCCGCCGATCCAGCATCGACTCCACGAGCAGCGCGAGGGCTGGCGGGGTCTGGGGCGCCCGCGCGCGCACCGGGACGTACTCCCCCGCCAGCGCAGCCCGCCGCAGGTCGCCCGGCTCCACCCCACTGAACACCGCGGCGTCGGTCAGCAACTCGTAGAGGATGGCGCCGAGGCTGAAGACGTCGGCGGCCACCGACGCCGCCTGCCCCCCCCAGCACCTCCGGCGCCGCGAAGCCCAGCGTTCCGCCAGCCTCACCGGGCCCGGCGTCGAGCGGCCGCGCCGACCCCAGGTCGAGCAAGCACACGCCCGCCGGTCCGAAGAGCGCGTTGCTCGGCTTCAGGTCGAGGTGCAGCAGGCCCCGGCGATGCAGGTACCCGGTGACATCGACGAGCTGGGAGAAGGCCGCCAGCCGGTCCGCGAGGCTGTGCGGGCGGAGGGCCTCGGTGAGCGGCAGGCCGTCGACCCAGCGCGTCGCGAAGCCCGCCACCCGCCCGCCCAGCGCCGGGGCGTCCATACCGTCCACCACGCCGGTGAGCTCGAGCAGCCGGGGGTGCCCCAGCTCGCCGAGGGTGCCCGCCTCCCGCGACAGCTCGTCCGCTGCGGCGCTCCCGGCCGCCGCGAGCTTCACCACACAGGTCGCCCCCGCGAAGCGGTCCTGCGCCACGACGGTGACGTGGGCTGCGTCCGGCGGGGGGACCCCGACCAGACGGTACCGGCGAGTGAGCAGCAACGCGGCCTCGATGCGGTGGACGCCCGCATCGTACGGCATGCGGGCCGCGCCGTTCAGCGCCGCCGGTCAGCAGGCACCGAGCGACCCACCTTGGGCTTTCTTCAGGGCAATTCAGGGAAGATGAAGTTTCCATGAGGAAATTCTGGCCCACCCCGCGACAATCCGTGACATTCCCTTGAAGCGCAGCCGCAACGCAGCGGAACGCGCGGTCCCCCTCACCACGGCAGGTGGTGGCACAGCTCTTGCTTCTCCATCGGCCGTCCCCGTTGGAGTTTGTCAATGCGCCTCAACTCGATCCTCCTCGCCTTCGGTTCTGTCCTCGCGCTGGCCACCGCGGCCCCCGCCTTCGGGTGGTCGCAGGGGTGGGACTGGGACGAAGACTTCGTGCCGACGCAGCCGACCCTCGACCCCGTGGTCGAAGGCTCCGACGCCCCCCTCCAGCTGGAGCCCGGCGAGCTCGATGCGCTCGCCGAGCCCCTCTGTGCCGAGAGCCCCGAGTCGGGCTCCTGCACCATCCACGCCTGATGTCCGGGGGGCTTCCGATTCGGCGTGCCAGCGCCGCGGTCGCCCCCCCACTCGAAGATTCGCCGCGCCCCTCCGGGCCGGGTCCGAGCCCGCTGTCCTACGCTTGAACGAGACAGCGCCGCTGGCCTGGAGGGGCAACTTCTTCGGGTGGTTCTCCCGGGGGCCTGGGTGGGGAAGCTCCCCGCCCGCTCCCTGGAGAACGGCTCTCGCGGGGGTCGGCTGTAGGCCGATCTCCTGGCGCGCCGGTCAATCGCCCGGCAGCAGCCCCCCGTCGAGCACGCCCTCGGGCCCGAGCCGGCCCTGCCAGCGCCGATTGTGCTGGGCGATCTCCGGCTCGATCCCGACCACGCACCGGCCCGCCTCCGGTGAGATCTCCACCGCATAGCCGCGCAACAGCAGCCCCCAGACCGGGTCGAGGGCGTCGAGGGTCGCGCAGTCGCCGTCGGGCCGGGCCGCGGCCGCCGCGAGGGCCGGGATGGTCTCCACCACCCACGCCGACTCGGCCGCAGCCGCCGCCCGACGGGCCTCGGCCATCCGCGCCTCCCGCTCGTCCGGGGTGGTGGTGCCCGGCACGAGGTCGAGGTGGCGATCGTCGGGGGTCGGGTGCGTGTCCTGGGGGACCACGACCGACCGGCGGGCGACGTTGATCCTCAGCAGCGCCCGCTCCTCCTCCAGCTGGGGCTCGACGTCGAACGCGAGCAGCAGGTCGCCCCCATCCGAGCCGAGATCGGCCAGGGTGGGCGCGGCGGTCCACCAGGTCTGGTCGTAGACCCGCACCCAGGGGGGCTCGTCTCCTCGCAGCTGCACCTCGCCGACCAGCGCGCCGTCGTCCTCGAGGCGAAAGGTGCCCACCGCCCAGGCGTCCTGCTCGGCCTGGACCCGAGCCCGGAAGGCGCGGTCCCAGGCGCCGCCACCGTCTGCCGGCGGGTTCGCCGGCAGACGGTGGCGGCGCCTGGGACCGCGCCTTCCGGGCTCGGGTCCAGGCCGAGCAGGACGCCTGGGCGGTGGGCCCCTTTCGCCACGAGGTCGACGGCGCGCTGGTCGGCG
>JBDQIL010000179.1:0-7158 GCA_040264415.1 Myxococcota bacterium | reverse complement strand
GCCGCCGCCGAAGCCGGGATCGTATCCCTCGATGCCGTTGCCCCAGGAGGTGGGCTCTCCGAGCTCGTGGGGCTGGAAGGCGTCCACCGTGAGATCGGAGCCACAGCCGATCAGGAGCAGGAGAGCGGCGGGGGCCGCGATGAGGCGATTCATGGGGAACCTCTGGTTGAGACAGGGGTTGTCGGGCGAGGCGCGTAACGCACCGATTGTCGGCCGTCAGCGGCGCCTGCACCCACAGTGATACCAAGGGACCATGCCACGATTCGCAATCGCCCTCGCGCTCAGTCTGCTCTCCATGGCCGCTCGGGCCGCCCCAGAGACCTGGCTCACGCCCAACGGCGCAGGCCAGCTGGCGTGGGGCACCACCCACATGCCCATGGAGACCGCGCCGAAGGAGCGCGCGCTCTACCTGCCCGACGCCGGCTACGTCGGCGCGCGGCCGGCCGACCGGCCGGAGGACCTCGAGATCGCCGGCCCGCACCCGGGTGGCGAGCGCCGGTTCGTCCGGTATGTCGGCACCGAGCTGGTGGACGGCTGGCTGATGCGCCCCGGCGCCATCGACACCTCGGCCTTCTCGCTGCAGGGCGCTGAGCAGTGGAAGGGCGCCCTGCTCGGGCCCGCGGAGAAGGGACAGAAGGCGGTGGGGGACGCCACATCGTGGGATCTGGGCGGCCGCACGGCGCTGCACTGGCGCGACCGCATGTCCGACGTCGAGGTGCTCGTGGTGCGGGCGAAGCCGACCGGCCGCTACGCAGTGCAGCGGGCGGCGCCGCTCGAGACCGGCGTCAACAGCCGCAAGAGCGTCCGCATCAAGGGCGATCTGAAGGCCGTGGCCAAGCCCGTGGCCGGCTACCTGTCCGGCTGCTTGGATTCCGCCCCCAAGCCCGTCACAGGCACCGTCGAGGCCACCTTCGATCGCCTCGGGCGGCTCGGGCGGGTGCACGTGCGCTCCGACCAGCCCGCCCTCGACGTCGAGCAGTGCATCGCCGCCGCCCTCACCCGGGCTGGCGCCCCCCCGAACCTCTCCGGGCGGCTCGAGCTCTTCCGCATGAATTGAGCCCGCCGCCTCGCCCCCGACTGGAGCCCCCATGGAGTCCCGCAACCCGACAACCGGCGCCCTGATCGCCCGCCATCCGATCCACGACGCCGCTGAGGTCGAACGCCGACTCAACCAAGGCTGGGCTGCCTGGCAGGCTTGGCGGCGCCAATCGATCGCCTATCGAGCGCCCGCGCTGCTCGCGCTGGCCGAGGGCCTCACCGCCCGTCGGGCCGAGCTCTCCGCGCTGATGACCGCCGAGATGGGCAAGCCCTTGTCGGAAGCGCGCGCCGAGATCGACAAGTGCGCGTGGGTCTGCCGACACTACGCCGAGCACGCCGAGGCGCTGCTGACCCCCCGGTCGGTCGCCGCGAAGGCCCCGCACAACGAGGTGCGCTTCGAGCCGCTCGGTCCCGTGCTCAGCGTGATGCCGTGGAACTTCCCGTTCTGGCAGGTGCTGCGCTTCGCCGCGCCGGCGCTGATGGCCGGCAACACGGTGCTCATCAAGCACGCCTCCAACGTGGTGGGCTGCGCGCAGGCCATCGAACACCTGGGGGTCGAGGCGGGGCTTCCGCTGGGTCTGCTGCAGGAGCTCCGAATCGAGAACGATGGTGTAGGCGCTGTCATCGCCGACCCCCGCGTGGCCGCCGTCACGGTGACCGGCAGCGAGGGTGCGGGGCGGGCCATCGCTGCGCAAGCGGGGCGCCACCTCAAGCCGTCGGTGCTCGAGCTGGGCGGCTCGGACGCCTTCATCGTGCTGGCCGACGCCGACCTCGACGCCGCGCTCGACGCCGCGGTGCAGTCGCGGTGCCTGAACAGCGGCCAGAGCTGCATCGCCGCCAAGCGCTTCATCGTCGAGGGGCCCCTCCATGACGCCTTCGTTGACGGCCTGATCGCACGCATGGAGGCGCAGGTGGTGGGCGACCCCACCGACGCCGGGACAAACCTCGGCCCCCTCGCTCGACCCGATCTGCGCGACACGCTGCACAGACAGGTCACCGACTCGATCGCGGCGGGAGCCTCGCTCCGCACGGGCGGCGCCCCCCTCGACGGTCCTGGCAATTTCTATCCGCCGACGGTGCTGACCGACGTGCCGGGAGACTGCCCAGCCGCCCAAGAAGAGCTGTTCGGGCCGGTGGCCGCAGTCTTTCGAGCCGACGACCCCACCGACGCCGTCCTGCGGGCCAACAACACGCGCTTCGGCCTGTCCTCGAGCCTCTGGACCGCCGACCGCGACCGCGCCCGCCGCCTCGCCACGCGCATCGACGCGGGCGCGGTGTTCATCAACCAGATGTCGTACTCCGACCCCCGGCTGCCCTTCGGCGGCATCGGCGCGAGCGGCTACGGTCGCGAGCTCGGCCCAGAGGGGATCCTCGAGTTCGTCAACGTCAAGACGGTCAGCGTGGCCTGAGCCGCGGCGGCAGGGGCTCGGAGCCGGCGCCGCCCGGCGCGGGCGCCGGCCGACCAAACAGGAAGCCCTGCGCGAGCTGGAAGCCGATGTCGCCGCAGGCCACCGCCTCTTCTTCGGTCTCCACACCCTCGGCCACCGTGACCACGTCGAACTCGCGTGCGATCTCGATGAGCGTCGACAGCAGATGTCGCCGCTGCGCGCTGGCCACGTGCAGACCGGCACACATCGACCGGTCGAATTTCAAGTATTTGGGCGGCGCATCGGCCAGCTCGAGCAGCCGGGCCTGCCCCGCCCCGAAGTCGTCGTAGGCCAAGGCCACGCCCATGTCGGCCAGGCGCCGCGAGAAGTCGCGCATGTGCGCGACGTCGGTGATGGCGGTCTCGTGCACCTCGAGGACCAGGTCGATGCCCGGCCAGGCGCGCGCCAGCCGCTCGAGCCCGTCGAGCATGGCGAGATCGCGGGTCTCGGCAGGGCGGGTGTTGACGAACAGGGTCGGGCGGGGGCCAGGCAGATCGGCCGCGCCGCTCACGGCGACCTCGCGGAGCAGCGCGCTGAGCTCGACCTCCCGGTCGAGGTCGGCGGCGATACGAAAGAGCGCGTCTGGGCGCGGCGGGAGGCCCTCGACCGACACGCGCCCCAGCGCCTCCCATGCGACCGTCTGCCGCGAGCCCAGCGAGACCAGCGGCTGGTAGAGCACGCGCACGTCGCGGTCTTCGAGCATCTGGCGGAAGGCCCGCGCGTTGCTGAAGAAGGCCCTCGGGAGCCCCACCGACTCGATGGTGGTCGAGGCGGTCGCTTCGTCGAGGGCCACGAGCGGGTGGGCCTGCAGCCGCATTTCGAGCCGAGCGAAGTGCAAGACGTCGCCGTCGCGCAGCACCGTCCCGCCCGGGTCGGCCCGCGCGCGGTTGACGAAGGTGCCGTTGCGGGAGTCGAGATCACGCACCACGAGGCCGGCTGCGGTGTGCTCGAGCTCGGCGTGGAGCGCGCTCACCCCAGCCGACGGCAGGCAGAGCTCGAGGTCGGCGCGGCGCCCCACCCGGAAGGGGAACCGGCGGATCGGCACGCGGATCGGACGCCGTCGCGCCTCGTCGAGAAAGCCCTCGAGGGTCCAACCCACCTCATCGGCGGCGAGCACGGTCATCCAGCGGACCACAGCTGCGAGAGCCGGGGCGCGCCCTCGCCCGCGCGGAGCTGCCGGAGGTAGAGCGCCGCGCGCTCGACCAGGGCGGCGTCACTGGAGCGCGGGTCGTCGCGGTCGAGGCGCACCCGCGCGTCCCACCAGTCTTGGATGGCCTGCGCCTGCTGCTCGGGGTTCCATCGAGACCACGGCAGCCCCGCGTCGGCGGCCGGACGCCAGCGGTAGGCGCCGGAGCGCGCGCCGCCGCGCCGCCAGGCGGCGTGCTGCGCCAACAAGCTGCCGGTGATGTAGCCCAAGCCGCCGTTCTGGTACTGCCAGGCGTGCACCAGCTCGTGCACCAGCACGCTCAGGCCGCGCTCGGAGAGATCGAGGCCGGTGCCGGCGAACAGGCCCCAGTCCGACCGCAGGTGGATCGTGTTTCCAAGCGTCTTCGGCGCGTAGAAGGCCAACGGATGATCGCGCGTGAGCCGGATCGGCGACAGGTCCAGGCTGTCACCGAAGACCGGACGCAGGGACGCGATCTCGTGCGGTGTGAGGCTCCGACCATCCATGCCGCCACCCTAACCGAATGCGACGGAGTCCTTCCGGGGCAGGCCCCCCGCAGGCTACAACTACCGCGCCTCGAACCGAGCCCGCCCCATGCGCACCGCCTCCTTGTCCGCCTTGCTCCTCGCCCTCCCACTGGTCGCATGCAAGAAGGTCGAGCCCGCCCCCAAGGAGCTCGACGAGCTCTTGCACTGGTTCCTGTCGGAGCACGACTCCGCTGAAGACGAGACCGCCGCAGAGGCCTTCCGCAACCTCGACGCCGAGATCGACGGCGCGAACCTCGAGGAGCACTGGGACGGCAGCATGTCGGCGCTGACGAAGGACGAAGTAGACGGCCTGGGGCCGAGCGGCGTCGACCCCGCCAACGCGCCGGGCATCTTCATGGTGAACCCCGTCGCCTGCACCCTCGACCAGCTGGTCGAGCTGGTCACGGCGAAGAACCAGATCGAGCTGTACGAGACCTACGAGACCTACGAGCGCACCTGGGTGTCCGACGTGCCGGCGTTCCGCGACGGCGGCGATGATCTGGCGGAGTGGGACGAGACCTTCACCGTCAGCGTGCTCGGCATCGAGTACGCCGCCGACACCATCGGCCTGGCCCGCCGGGTGGCCGACCTCGACGACGAGCAGACGCCCTGGGGCTCCACGCTCATGACCCGGCGCACCATGCCCGAGCGCGCGACCTTCGACAACGACCGCGACTACTACGATCAGGACTACCGCGCCGAGATGTACTACGAGCGCAAGAATGGCACGGTGGTGCACGTCGCCGCCATGTGGCGCGAGGCCAGCTTCGCGGGGCTCGACTCGACCAACGAGGGCACCCAGCGCCTCGTCCTCAATGGGATGAAGGACTGGGATGACCTCAGCGAGGAGCACTGCGCCGAGATGCGCTGAACCACGGCCGCCCCGCAGGCGTCACCCCGCGCGCGTCGGGTAGCCTGCACCGCCCCTCGCGCCCTGGTGCTCGTCTGGCCACCGCCACCACCATCGTCGAGCGCTTCCTGTCCCAATCGACGGTCGAGGGGGAGAAGGCGGTCGCGCGGGTGCGGCTGGCGGCCTGTGGGCTGGTCTTGTCGCAGCGGGTCCTGATGCTCGGGGCGATCCCGGCCCTGGCGGCCGGGGACCCCAACGAGTGGATGTCCGTCCTGGGCTTGCTCTCGGGCGTCGCCTTCTCGCTGGGCGCGCTCTCGGCCCTGCGGCGCCGCGCCCCCGCCTGGCTGCCCCTCGCGTCGGTGCTGATGGACGCCGTGCTCGTCACCACCATCATGATCCCCCAGGTGCTGTGGCCCACCCCCACCTGGACCGGTGTGCTCGAGCGCCCGGCCTGGGGCTTCCTGATCCTCGCGAGCATCGCGAGCGGGTTCCGGCTGACGGTGCCGGCGGTGGCGCTGGGCGCTGGCGCTGCGGGGGCATCGCTGCTCGGCCTGGTGCTGCTCGACGGCGCCCTGAACGGCGCGGCCGTGCTGCCGCGCGTCGACACGGCCATCCTGGCCGGCATCGTGTGGGTGGGGGCCGCCGGGCTGGCGTACGGCGTCACGGCGCGCACGCGGGCGCTGGTGGAGGACGGCGCGCTGGCAGCGCTCAAGGCCGAGCGGGCGCGGCAGCGACTGGGCGTCTACGTCTCCCAGGAGATCGCCGACGCCGCGCTCGACTCAGAGCTGCTGCGGCCGGGCGGAGAGCGCCGCGAGGTGGCGGTGCTCTTCAGCGACCTGCGGGGCTTCACCAACTACGGCGAGCGGCTCGAACCCGAGCGCCTGATCGAAGAGCTCAACTCCTACCTCGACGCGATGGTCGAGGTCATCCGCGACGAAGGGGGCGTGGTCGACAAGTACATCGGCGATGCCATCATGGTGGTGTTCGGCATCCCCCACAGCCGCCCGGACGACGCAGCGCGGGCCGTACGATGCGCCCGCCGCATGCAGGAGGGCCTGGCGGTTCACAACCTCGAACGCACGGCCCGCGGGCTCGATGCGCTGCGCCACGGGATCGGCCTGCACTACGGGGCCGTGGTCGCGGGCAACGTCGGCACCGACGACCGGCTGCAGTACACCGTGGTGGGGGACGTGGTGAACACCGCGAGCCGACTCGAGGGCGCGACCAAAGAGCTCGGCGAGCCGGTGCTCATCTCGCTGGACACGATCCGGGCCACCGGCCAGAGCCCCGAGGCGCTCGGCCTCAAGGCCGCCGGAGAGGTGCCGCTGCGGGGACGCGACGCGACGCTCACCATCTACGCCCTGCAGGACGACCCCGCTCCGTGGCCGAAGCCCCCCTCGTCATGAGCCGAGGCCAGCCCGGCCCAGCGCCGATCGGTCAGCGCCCGCCCTCGACCTGATCGACCACGGGCGTGAACGACCAGGACAGCGACTCGATCTCGCCGTCGGCGTCGATGAGGATGTCACCGCCGCGTTCGACCCCGCGGCCGCCCTCGGCGTCGTAGGCGCACACCGCCACGGTGAGGAGCGCTTGCTCCTCGGGCTCGAGGGTGGGCAGCGGCGCCGGGACGTCGGTGAAGCCCTTCAGGCAGAGGGTGTCGAAGGGGAAGTCGGTCAGCGTGAGCTCGACCGTGCTCTCTCCCCGGTTCGTGATGGTGACCTCGGTGGGCGCGAAGCCGTCGGCGGGCACGTCTTCGCCGAAGTCCACCTCACCCCAATCGAGCGCCCCGGGGTCGAAGTCGATCAGGGGCGCGCCGCCACAGCCTGTGACGAAGGCGACAGAGGCCACCAAGCGGCGCGGGCCGCGGCGGGGTCGACGTGCATCCAAGTCCACTCGCATGCGGTCCGGTATAGCACCTCGGGGCGGTCGCCCAGCAGGTCCTCCCAGGTGAACCGGCGGTCGTGACGGCGCAACCGGCGCAGCTCGAGATCGAGACGACGGGTGAGCACGTCAGCCGGAGGCAGCGCGGGCAACGGCACGACGCCCACCGGCCACCACCCCCCGTCGCGGAGTGGCACGAGCATGCCCACGAAGGCCGGGGTGTCGGGCAAGCCGGCGATCGGCCCCGGGGGGGTGCGGCGGTCGGCCAGG
>JBDQIL010000178.1:0-7174 GCA_040264415.1 Myxococcota bacterium | reverse complement strand
TCGCCGCCGTCTTCACCTCCCCCACCACCGCCGCCGCCTCGGAGCGGCAGGTCGCGACACCACTCCCGAAGCTCCTGGAGGTCGGCCGCGCCCGCATCGGTGAACGTGGAGTCGGCGAAGGGGCCAGGCATGGCCAACTCTCCCAGGGGAACGGCGAAGCTCGTGTCGCACTGGGGTCGGTGGCAGCTGGTGCACGAGTTGTCCGGCGCGCCTTCGTGGAAGGGCTGCGAAAACCCTTCCCCCACCACGATGTAGGGGGCGTCGGGGCCAGCCGTCACGGGCACGAGCGGCTGACTCGAGTCCTCCGGGTCTCGCAACTGGTCGATCCACGGCGAGTGCAGCCAGACGTCGGCCTGGTGGCAGCCCTGGCAGTTGTCGGCTGCGACGACGGCGGCCGTCTGCCAGTAGTCGTCGTAGGCGGGGTCGGCGGAGCCGGGGTGCACCATGCTGTTGTCGTGGGCCATGTTGATGTGGAAGAAGCAGGTGGCGCCAGTTTCCTCGTTGTGTCCGATGACCCCCATGCCCCCGTCACGGCAGAAGTTGATGAACACCACCTCGGGGCGCGGAGAGCCGTCGTGGTGGGTGCCTCCGTACCGCGCCGCGATGCGCTCGCCGGTCTCGCAGGTGCCGGTCAGCGCCGAAGGTCGGTCGCAAGTCGCAGGGGTCTCCGTCACCTCCACGCCGTCCACCGTGATGGGCATGAGCGCGGCGTCGCTGCAGCTCATGGCGGGGATGGGGCCCAGGTACTGCGCGCAGGTCTGGGCGTGGTGCAGCGGCGTGCCGGCTGGTGCAGTCACGGGCGGAGCGTCGGCGTCGGGGACCAGGCCGACGTCCTCCCGGGCAGAGTCGGTGGACTTCGGGTCGCTCGAGCCACACGCCACGGAGAGGACGGCGACAAGGGCCACCACCGACCGTCGGGGGAGCGCGGCGTGGACAGCGAACAGGCAGTCGAGCATGGGGACCCTCCCGGCCTCACCACGGGCGGCTTCCCGGGTGACGCCTCCAGTGTCACCTGCCGGCTGCAGCGCTTCCAGGACAACACTGTGGGACTTTTGTAGCCACCCGTGGAGACTGCTCCCCCCATCGGTCACCTTGAGGCGGGAGCGAGACGCCATGCGCACGACGACCCCGGAACCCGCGCGCCCACCCCGGGTGCTGTTGATCGAAGACGACGTCCGGCTTGCCCGGGAGGTGGCCTGGTTCCTCGGCCGCAACGGCCTGGAGGTCCACACCCTGCACCGGGGGGAGCTGGCGGCCAGCGCCGCGAACGACGCCGACATCGTCGTCCTGGACTGGATGCTGCCGGGGCTCGACGGGCTCGAGGTGTGCCGCGCGCTGCGGGCCGCCCACCACCTGCCGATCCTGATGCTCACGGCACGAGAGGGAGACGCCTCCGAGGTCCGTGCCCTGGAGGAGGGCGCGGACGACTACCTGTGCAAGCCGGTGCGGCCGGAGGTGCTACTGGCGCGGATCCGGGCGCTGCTCCGGCGTGCGTCCAGCCCGGGCGAGCTCGGCTCGACAGGGACGCTCCGCATCGGAGGCCTCGTGGTCGATCCCGGGCGACGGGAGGTCCACCATGAGGGAGTGGAGCTGACGCTCACCGACGCGGAGTACGCCCTGCTGCATCTGCTCGCGGTGCACGCCGGCGGCGTCGTCTCCCGCGATGCCCTGAGCATGGCCCTCTGCGGCCGCCCCCACGACGGGCTGGACCGCTCCGTCGACCAGTACATCGCGCGGCTGCGGCGCAAGCTGGGCGACAGCGGGCGCGCACCTCGGTTGCTCAAGACGGTGCGCGGCGAGGGCTACCTCCTCGCTGGGACGGTGCAGCGGTGAGGCGCTTCGTCTTCCGCTTTGTGCTCGGGGCCGTGGCGATGCTCGTGGCCTACGAGCTCGTCCAGTCCCTGACCCACCGGGAGGAAGAGACGGTGGACGAGGACTGGCTCGTGGCCGGCACCACCCACGCCCTGCTGACAGAAGCCCTCGAGGGTGAGCCCCCGCCCCGAACAATGGCGGAGCTGGAGGCCCGCCTGGGGGTCCCGGTGGCCCCCCTCACGGAGGCGGACTGGCTGGACGCAAAGGACCGCGCCCTCTTCTCGACGTGGCAGGACGGCATCGAGCTCGTGGTCCTGCCGCTCGAGGAGGAGGAGGACTGGCGGGTCGCAGCCGCCCTGCCGTCCGGCCCGGTCGCCATCGACGCCTGGGCGCTGTTCGAGGATGAGGAAGAGGCTGACGATCTGACGCACCTGGCGGGCTTGATGGTGCTCGCCCTGGGGATGGCCGCGCTCGGTGTGGCCCTGGTCGCGCCCCCCGCGCGGCAGCTCCGGCGCCTCGCGCAGACCGCCCGCGCCCTCGAGGGTGGCGACCTTGCCGCCCGCACCGAGGTGCCACGCGGCGGACTCGTGGCCCCGGTCGCCCGCGCGATGAACGCCATGGCGGCGCAGATCCAGCGGGTCGTGGGTTGGCAGGAGCTCATGCTCCAGACGGTCGCCCATGAGCTGCGGACGCCCCTGGCGAGGGTGCGCTTCGTCGCGCAGAGAGTGGCCGACGCCACCGACGAGGTCGAGCGAGAAGACGCTCTCGAGACGCTCGACGCCGACCTCACCGAGCTGGAGGACCTGGTCTCGTCGGTGCTGTCCCTCGTCCGCGCGGACCATGGCGCGGCGCTGGAGCGGGTGTCGGTCGACGTCGATGCGTTGGTGCGCGAGACCCTCGACCGCTTCGCGCAGGTCCATCCGAGCCCGTCCGTCACCCTGGACTGTGTCGGCCCTTCACCGGCCGGGGTGAGGGCGAGCGTGGACCCCGCGGCCGTGAGGCGGGTCTTGGACAACCTGCTCCGCAACGCCGTCGCCCATGCCCGGGCAGAGGTCCGTGTCGTGGTCGTGCAGGAAGACACCGCCGTCCTGGTCGCCGTGGAGGACGACGGAGAGGGGCTGCCTGACAAGGTCCGGGACCTTGCGGTCAAGCCCTTCATTCGACTCGACGACGACCGTGCACGGACGGGGACCGGCCTCGGCCTCGCCATCGTCAAGGGGCTGGTCGAAGCCCATGGCCACCCGGTCGTGCTTCGTCAGGGCGCGCTCGGTGGCTTGCGGGTGGAGACGCGTTGGCCGCTGGCTGCGAACGATGCGAGATAGGGAGGCGAGAACGCCTTCCCTCGCGACGCTTCCGGTCGGTCCTTCAGCCGCGGCGGTGACGCATGCGGTTCTATACGCATCCATCCAGGCCGACCATCTGAGAAAGGCCCCGGTGCTCTCGGTGAGAGTGTCGGGGCCTTCGTGGTTCTGCACCTCGAGGCGACCTGGGCTGCTCCGGGCACCGCGGGAGCGACCGCAACCTGCTGGTGGGACGTCTACCGGGGTGGCTCCGGACCTCGGGGGCCGCTCTCAGCCGCTTGCCCCAGCGCCCGCCAACGGCCGAGCCTCGCGACCGCCACTTGGCAGGCCGCGGGCTCCATTGCACCAGACCTCAGCGGGCAGGCCAGCCACAGGACCTGCGTGGTGGCGTCCGCCGCGACGTGGGGCGACGAGCCACCGAGAGGTCTTCTGGGGAGTGAGGTCTCTCCGCGGGCACCGGACGTCACGTCATCCTCGCCACCGCGGCAGCCGAAGGGACCATCGCGGGCGCGTCGAGCGCCCGCCCTGCGGGAGGCCACGCCCGGTTCCGGCTGACGTCCGACCCGCCCGTCTCAGCCGGATCCTGGCTCGCCCGGCCACCGCGGCGGACCGGACGAGCGGCAGCACGTCGTCGCCGTCGCTGCCCGCGTCGTCGTCCAGGTCGGCCGCTGCTCCGTGGCCGCAGCGGTCGATCGAGCCCTCGCACCGGGCGGCGGGGCCGGAGCGACCCGGTCCGCCCCGACGCCGAGGAGGCCTGCGACGGCGACGGCGACCGTGGAAGGGGGCGCTCATCCGCCCACGAACACCCCGATCCACGCCACGCGCCAGCGCGGGGCTTGGTTGGGGTGGCTCGCGTGCAGGGCCGGCGCGCGGTGGGCGCCGGGGGCGCAGCGCAGCGTCCCCGACTCCGACGTGGCCGGGTCGAGGGCCACCCAGATGGCCACGGCCTCAGCCCCGCGGGGCAGATCCCAGGTGAGGCGGTCGATGTGCCACAGCAGGGGACGACCGGAGCCCGGCGGCTTGAGCACGAGGTGCGCGAGAGCGCAGCGTGTGGATCGGTCGCCGAGGGCCGCGGTGGCTGCCGCGACCAGCCGGGGGTGGGCCCGGAGCGCGCCGAGCCCCGCCGCCCACAGCTCGGGGTCGGGCACCATCGTGAGGAGCGCCCGCCACCGCTCGAGAGAGAGGCCCGCGCGCGCCGAGGCGGCGTGCAGGGCCGCGTCCGCCTGCATGCGGGCGTGCGTGAGCTCGCTCCCCTGGAGGACCGCGCCGAGACACACGATCCCGTCCCGTTCGGGGACGGTCGTGCGCTCCGGCGTGGGGCGATGCGGGGTCAGTCGTCCCCTTCATCGGACGGCGCCCTGCTGACCCGGATCTCACGGGGTCGCCGTCCGGCCCACGCATGACGAGCGCCCCGCAGGGGCGCGTCGGGGCCCGCCGCGACCCCGTCACCGGCGGGTCCGCTCGACCAGCCGGCCCCGGCCTGCAGACGCCCCGAGGCGATGAACCGGCAGCGGAAGCGGGGGCCGAGCACCGGCGCCGGGAAGGGCTCCACGCGGGCCGCTCGGACCCGGATCCGCCTCCACCCAGCCAGCGGCCCGCCCGCGTCGTCCGGAGCCGGGATCGCCGGGGCGCCGCGACGGGCCTCGCCGGTCGCCGCGACCCTCGTCCGCCCGATGCCCCACGCCGCGCGCCCGACCCGGGCGAGGCCGGCGGCGGCCAGCCCGATCCTCTCCCAACAGCGGCACCAGCCGGAGCGGCGACCGGACCTCACCGGAGGACACCCGAGCGCCGACGGGCGGCGACCGTGTGCGCCCTGGCCGTGCCGGAGCGTCGCCCAGCCCCGGGCATCGAGTAGGCTCGCCCGTCCCGTCCGCGGGTCCACCCGCTGCCGCGAGACCCCCATGCTCCCCCTCGCCTTCGCCTTCGCCCTGACCGCCGCCGCCGACGGCCCACAGCCCGGCGAGGTCTCCGCCGAGACCTTCACGTGCCTCGCGGATTGGCCAGCCGTGGGCCGCACCCGCTTCGCCAGCGTCACCGGCACCCTCGACCAGGCGCTGGCGGTGGCGCGGGGCGAGCAGCCGGGCCCCTTCCCGCCAGGCACCGTGGTCCAGCTCATGCCCGCCGAGGCCATGATCAAGCTGGCCCCGGGGGCGTCCCCCGACACCGACGATTGGGAGTACCTCAAGCTCAAGGTCAAGCGGCGCGGGCTGGTGATCCGGGAGCGCGGCGGGGCCGAGGTGCGGAACCTCGCCGGCAGCTGCCACGGCTGCCACACCACGCCGCCGGAGTGGGACCACGTCTGCGCCGAAGACCACGGCTGTGCCCCCCTCCCCGACTTCATCATCCGCGCCGCGCTCAAGGCCGTGGACCACGACCCCCGGTGCAGCGCGCCCTGACCCGCCGGCTCGCGCGCGCGCCCGAGGGGCTCAGGCCGGCCGCACGATCCCGAGCGCGCGGCCCATCATCATGCGGAACATGGCGCCCACCCAGGCGCGGGGCATCAGGCGGGTCATCATGAAGGCCATCATCTTGTTGCGCAGGCCGGGCACCGCCACCTGGGAGCGCCCCAGGGCAGCGAGGCCGGTCGCGGCCACGGCCTCGGGGCGCATGACCGCCATGCCCATGCTGGCGAAGTCGATGCCGGTGTTGGCCGCCATCGGCGTGTCGGTGGGGCCGGGCGAGAGCACGGCCACGTCGACGCCGTGGTCTCGGAGCTCGTGGTGCAGGGCCTCGCCCAGCGACAGCACGTAGGCCTTGGCGGCGCCGTAGTGGGCCATGTAGGGCTGACCGGCCCAGCCCGACATGCTTGAGACGAACAGGATGGCGCCGCGCTTGCGGGCGGCCATGCCCCGGCCGAAGTGGTGGGCCAGGCGCATGGGGCCGAGGCAGTCCATGTCGAGCAGGGCGGTGTGGACCGCGACGTCGGTGTCGACAAAGTAGCCGCTGGCCTCCATCGCCGCGCACGGGATGAGCACGTCGATCTCGAGATCGGAGACGGCGGCGATCAGGCCGTCGATGCCCGCTCGGCTGGAGAGATCGGCGGCGACGGGGCGGACCGCGTGGCCGTGGAGGGCGGTCAGCTCGTCGGCGAGCGCCTCGAGCCGGCTGGCGGTGCGGGCGACCACCACGAGGTTCATGCCCTGGGCGGCGAGCTGGTGGGCCAGGGCCTTGCCGATCCCCGAGCTGGCGCCGGTCACGAGCGCCCACGTTCCGTAGCGGGTGATCATCCGGACACCCCCAGCAGGGGGAGGGTCACGGTCGGGTCGATGGGGGTCTCAGTCATCGGGGGCGCTCACGGAGAGGGGGGGGATCCCCTTTCCAACTGATCGGTTGGCTAATAAGACGCCCGCGCCCCGGCAACGGTCGGAGGCACATTTCCAACTGCTTGGTTGGATTTTATCGACAGCGCGGCACCGACGCGTTCTCTTGAGCGCGTGGACCGCTTCGGAGAGGGCTGGATGGGACGGCGCAAGACCTACGACCGCGAAGAGATCCTCGATCGGGCGATGCACCTGTTCTGGCGACACGGCTACGCCGGCACCTCCACGGCCGACCTCGAGACGGGCATGGGGATCAACCGCTACAGCCTGTACGCCGAGTTCGACAGCAAGCACGGCCTGTACCAGGCGGCCCTCGATCGCTACCTGGACTGCGTGGTCCCCGGCTTCATCGGCGGCCTCTCGGCGCCAGGCGCAGGCGTGGCGTCGATCGTGGCGGTGCTCGAGGACTTCGCCGCGGCCGCGGGCCGCCCCGGGACCGAGCGGGGCTGCCTGATCTGCAACGCGGCCACCGAGACCGCGCCCGACGACACCGACACCAAGACCCGGGTGCACCGGTACGTGGCGATGCTCACGCGGGGCTTCCAGCACGCGCTCGACGGCGCCATGGCCCGGGGAGAGCTGGGGGCGCTCGACACCGCCGCCTGGGCCAGCAAGCTGGCCACGGTGCTGCTGGGCATCTTCGTCCTCATCCGCGCCGGGGTCGACGGCGACGTGGCCCGCGCGTCCGCCCGGCAGACCGTGCAGGAGCTCCACGCCCACGCTCACGCGCTGGGCTCCCAC
>JBDQIL010000177.1:0-7217 GCA_040264415.1 Myxococcota bacterium | reverse complement strand
CGCTTCGGCGACGGCGCCGCGCATCTGGCCGACGGCCCCGCAGCGGCCGCGGGCTTCCACGGGCCCCAAGGCCTCGATCGCACGGGCGAGCGACTCTACGTGGCCGACACCGGCAACCACGCGCTCCGGGAGATCGACCTCGTGGCGGGCACCGTGTCCACCGTGGCCGGCGACGGCGCGCTGGGGCGCGGCCCGGGCACCCTGCGCTCGCCCTGGGACGTCGCCGCGGGCGGCCCCGAGGCCGGGGCCGCGCGCCCGGGCGAAGCGGTGGTCTTCGTCGCGATGGCGGGCGCCCACCAGCTCTGGGTGTACGTGCCTGCCCAGGATCGCCTCAGCCCCTTCGTGGGCAGCGGGCAAGAGGCCCATGTGGACGGCGCGCCCGGCGACGCGGCCCTCGCTCAGCCCAGCGGGCTCGAGCTCTTCGGCCGCTACCTGTTCTTCGCCGACAGCGAGACCAGCAGCGTGCGCTTCCTCGACCTGCAGCAGCGTCAGGTGGGCACGCTGGTCGGCCAGGGCCTCTTCGACTTCGGTGACGAAGACGGCGTGGGCGCCGCGGTGCGGCTGCAGCACCCGCTCGACGTGGCGGTGGCCGACGGGCGGGTGTGGGTGGCCGACACCTACAACCACAAGCTCAAGGCCATCGAGATGGGCTCTGGGGAGACGCGCACGGTCGCCGGCGGCCCGGGCGTGCTCTGCGAGCCGACCGGGCTGGCCCGCGCCGGGGCGTTCCTGTTGGTCGCCGACAGCGGGCACCACCGCCTGTGCGCGGTTCGACTGGCCGACGGCGCGACCCGAGAGCTGTCGTTGCGGGAGGGTTCCCACTTCGGCGGAGCGGGTGGGTAGGCGACGATGTCCCGATGGCTGCTTTGCGAAACCCTGACAACCTTTGCGTCGAGCCGGTGGGCTGCGCTACCCTGCGGTGACGCTTCACGGAGGACCTCCATGCGCATCTCGATTCTGACCGTGCTCTCGCTCTCGCTCACCCTCGCCGCTTGCGGCGACAAAGACGAAGGGAGCGAGACCGGCGACGCGGGCGCAGACGGCAGCGACGGCGCTGACGGCGCCTCCGACGGCTCGGACGGCACCGAAGACGCCGACAACGACGGCGACGGCTACCCGGCCAGCGAAGACTGCGACGACACCAACCCCGACATCAACCCCGACGCCGAAGAGGTCTGTGACGAGTTCGACAACAACTGCGACGGCGAGGTCGATGAGGGCGTCAAGACCGTCTTCTACGCCGACGCCGACGGCGACGGGTTCGCGGGCGACTCCATCATGGTCGAGGCCTGCGCGGCCCCCGACGGCTTCGAGGCCGAGGCCACCGACTGCGACGACCTGAACGCCGACGTCAACCCCGACGCAGCCGAGGTCTGCGACGGCTGGGACAACGACTGCGACGAGCTGGTCGACGACGACGACGACAGCATCGATACCGACTCCCAGATCACCGTCTACACCGACGGCGACGGCGACGGCTACGGCGACGACAGCACCGCCTGGTCGGCCTGCTCCGCCGGGTCGGGTGAGTCCGAGTGGGGTGGCGACTGCGACGACGGCAACGCCGACATCAACCCCGAGACCCTCTGGTACATCGACTTCGACGGCGACGGCTACGGCTACGCCGCGGTCACCACCGCCGCCTGCGAGGCCCCCGAGGGCTACGTCGCCGACAACACCGACTGCGACGAAGCCAACGCCGAGATCAACCCCGGCGCCACCGAGGTCTGTGACGACCTCGACGTAGACGAGAACTGCACGGGCGACGCCGACGACGCCGACGCCACGGTCGACATCACGACCTACCCGACCTACTACATCGACAGCGACACCGACGGCTACGGCGACCCCGAGGTCTCGATCTCGCAGTGCGACCTGCCCAGCGGCTACACCACCGACTGGAGCGACTGCGACGACAGCGCCATCGCGGTCAACCCGGGCGAGGCCGAGGTGTGCAACGACGGCATCGACAACGACTGCTCGGGCGACGCCCCCGAATGCGTCCTGTCGGGCGACTACACCGACGCCGACGCCGACGTGGTCTTCGAGGGCACCTACAGCGGCGGCGACTTCGGTGAGAGGTTCGACATGCTCGACATGAACGGCGACGGCTACGCCGACCTCGTGGCCTCCGAGTGGGACTACTCCGGCACCTACGGCGACGACGGCCGCGCGGGCATCTGGCTGGGCCCCGTGACCGCCAGCACCGACATGGACTCGGCCGACGCCGTGGTCGAGGGCGAGGCCTACTACGACCGCATCGGCTTCGAGGTGGCCAGCGCCGGCGACCTCGACGCCGACGGCTACGACGACCTGCTGCTCGGCGCCTACGGCCACAGCGGCTCGTCGAGCACGCGGGGCGCCGCGTACCTGATCTACGGCTCTGCGACCGTGACCGGCACCTGGGGTACGTCCGATGTCGCCGCCGCCTCGTTCTACGGTCCGGGCAACTCCGGCGACTACTTCGGCTATGAGCTGGCGCGCACCGGCGACCTGAACGCCGACGGCTATGGCGACATCGCCATCGGCGGCTACGGCATCGACACCGTCGCCTCAAACGGGGGCGCGGTCTACATCTTCCACGGCCCGTCCACCGGCTTCTCGGGGGCCTACACCTACAGCGACGCCGACATCACCTTCAACGGCGACAGCTCCACGTACCGCGTCGGCTATGACGACACGGTGGGCATCACCGATCTCGATGGCGACGGGTCGAACGACTACATGCTGGGGTCGTACTACGCCTCGAGCAGCTACTACGGCTCGGTGTTCATGCACTACGGGGCGCTGTCGAGCGGCACCTACGCGGCCGAGGCCGACGCCAACGCCACCATCTCGGGCTCGTCGGGCATCTTCGACTACTTCGGGCGCGCGGTCTTCGCGAACCCGGACGGCTGGGACTTCAACGGCGACGGCTACAACGACTTCGGCGTGTACGAGTACTACGGCAACTCCGACGCCGGCGCCTTCTACGTGTTCAACGGCAGCTCCACCCAGTGGTCGGGCTCGTATGACGCGGCCACCGTGGCTCAGGTCACCTTCTCCGGCGCGAACAGCTACGACTACTTGGGCGCTGCGGCGGTCACGGCCGATCTCAACGGCGACGGCTGGGGTGACCTGGCGCTGGGCGCCGGCTCGGACGACTCGGGCGCGAGCACGGGCGGGGCGGTCTACGGCTACTACGGCCCGTCGAGCGTGAGCGGCACGGTGGTCTCGGCCACCACCAACGACTTCGCCATCGACGGCGCCTCCGAGACGTCGATGCACCTGGGCTGGTACCGCATGGCCGCGGGCGACCAGAACGCAGACGGCGTGAACGACCTGTTCGTGGGCGCTGACGGCTACGGCATCTCGGGCGGCATCTTCATGTTCAACGGCGCCGGCCAGTAGTCCACCGGCTGCGGCCCCGTCGCCTCCGGCGCCCGCTCCCCTCGGGGGGCGGGCGTCGCTGCGTGATGGCGCCCTGGATCCGGGTCAGCGCGCGCCCAGCAAGTGGGCCAGTGCGGGCAGCGCCTCGCCTGCCCGCGCCTCGACCTTGACGGTGGCCTGCGGGTCGCCCCGGCTGGCGCCGAGGTTGAGCAGGCCCACCGGCAGGCCCGCCTCGTGGGCGCGTTTGACGAAGCGCCAGCCCGAGAAGACCGCCAGGCTCGACCCCACCACCAGCAGCGCCTGGGCGTCGGCGACCGCGGCGAAGGCCGCGTCCACCCTTGGGCGCGGCACGTTCTCGCCGAAGAAGACCACGTGGGGCTTGAGCGCGCCCCCGCACCGCTCGCAGTCGGCCGGGGTGAAGCCGGCCGTTGCGTCGAGCTCGGCGTCGCCGTCGGGGGCGGCCTCGACGGGGGCCGGCAGCGAGAAGCCGGGGTTCTGCGCGGCCAGGCGCCGCTGCAAGGCCTCGCGCGCAGAGACGGCGCCGCAGCCCAGGCACACCACCTCGGCCAGCGCGCCATGCAGCTCGGTCACCTCCCCCGACCCCGCCTTGTGGTGCAGCCGGTCTACGTTCTGGGTGATGAGCCCGGTGAGCAGCCCGGCCTCGCCCATGGCCGCCAGCGCGCGGTGGGCGGGGTTGGGCCGGGCGTCGCGGATGCGGGGCCAGCCCACGAACGACCGCGCCCAGTAGCGCTGGCGCCAGGCCGGGTCGCCCACGAACTGCTGAAACCGGATGGGGTTGCGCGCGCGGCGCAGGGTCTCGGGCCCCCGGTAGTCGGGGATGCCGGACTCGGTGGAGCAGCCCGCGCCCGTGAGCACGGCGACGCGGCGTCCGGTGAGCATGCGGGCGAGGTCGGACAGATGGGCCATGGGGGAGCCCTACCCGAGCCGCTGGCCGCGCTCAATCGGCGGACGGGTCGAGGGGCGGCAGCGGCGGCGGCGTTCCCGGCACCCGGCCCTCGTGGTCCCAGGTGTAGACCCGCGCCTCGCGGCCATGGGGGAGGTCCCACGACTCGCGCAGGGTCATGCCGGTGTGGTCGAGCCAGCGCTGGCGGCGGTGGTGGTCGGGATCGACGAAGGCCAGCAGGGCGGTGAAGTCGCGGGACGGCCAGCCCTCGGCCGCGAAGGGGCCCACGAAGACGGCGGCCTCGGGGCTGCCGCGGCGGTCCATCACCATGGCGGTCGCGACGTCCCACCGCAGGCCGTGGGCGGTGACGCGGCTGAGCACCACGCCGAAGGTGGGGGCGCCGTCGCGCTCATCGAGCAGGAAGGCCACCGTGCCGGTGTCGCGGGCGTGCCAGTGGCGCAGGCGCGCGATGCCGTGGTCGAGGCGCCAGGGCGTGGGGTCGAGGCTCACCGGGCGGAAGGCCGGATCGACCCACGGCCAAGCCGCGCCGGCGTCGGCCCAGGTGTGGGTGTAGTCCCGCGAGGCGGGCGCGCTCGTGGCGGTGGCGAAGGTGGCGGCCACCCCGTAGGCGCCCACCGCGAGCACCGGCGCAGCCAGCCACCGGGCGCGGCTGGTGCCCACCGCCACCGCGAGCAGGGGGATGGCCGGCAGCAGGTAGCGGTCTTGGCGCTGCGACTGGGTGGTGAGCACCAGCAGGCCACCCGCCACGGCCAGCGCAGGGATGGCCCAGGCGCCCGGGGGCGCCCCGCGCCGGCGGGGCCAGGCCGCCAGCCCCAGCAGGAGCGCGGCGGCGCCCGGCCAGCCGTATCCATCGACCAGGGTGAGCGGGTACCAGCCGGCGCGGTCGAGGCCCCACCACGGGCCCTCGACCTGGGCGAGGTTGGTGAGCACGGCCCCCTCGCCCCCCTGGCTGGCGCCCAGATACCCCACCACCGGGCCGATGTGGGTGGCGTACCAGGGTCCGGCCAGCGCCGCGAAGGCGGCCACCGCGAGGCCCAGGGCCCGCCAGCGGCCGGCCCGCACCACCCAGACCCCCGCGAGCAGACAGGGCCCCCACAGAAACAGCGGCGCGGTGTACTTGGTGAGGAAGGCGGCGCCCATCCACGCGCCCCAGGCGGCGGCGGCGCGCGGGTTGGCCAAGCGGTCGCTCTGCGACAGCCACGACAGGGCCTGCGCGACGCAGGCGGCGGCGATGAGGTCGGGGCCGCTGGCCTCGGCCTGCAGCCAGACGAGCGGGCTCGCGGCCACGGCGAGCAGCGCCACGGGGCCGGCCCCCATCCGCCGCACGGCGTCGGTGAGCGCGAGCAGCACCAGCGCGCCCACGGTGAGGGCCACGGCGCCCGGCCCCGCGATGGCGGCGACCAGCGTGGCTGGCAGGTAGGCGCCCGGCGGGTGCGGGCCCACCAGCGTGCCCAGGCCGCGCGCCGCCTCGGCCAGCTCGCCGGCGCGCAGGTGCAGCGCGAGCCGCTGCGCGGTGCCGATGAGGTGCGGGCCGTCTCCGCCGGGCCAGCGGCCGGTGCGGGCGATCACCGCCGCCCAGGCCAGCAGCGCCGGCAGCAGGCGCTCGAACGTCGAGAAGCGCCGGCCGTCGCGGCTGCGGGCGGCGACCGGCTGGCGCAGGGCCTGGATGTTCTGCTGGGCCACCAGCCACAGCTCGTCGCCGACCACGACGGCCGACGGCACCTGCAGGCGGCCCCAGGCCTGCACCTCGGCCAGCGTGTGGTCGTCGCCCTGGGTGTAGTGCACCACCCCGCGGCCCATCTGGCTGACGAACAGGTGCAGGCGCCCGCCGAAGCGCGCAGGGCTGGGGTCGGTGGTGCCGGGCGCGGTGAGCCAGGTGCGCTGCGGGGGGGCGCTCTCGACCCGCACGGGGCCGGCCTCGGCCGGATCGCCGCCCTGGCCGTCGCGCGCCACGTACCAGAGCGTGTCGTCGAGCCATTGGGGGTCGAGCAGGGCCGGCGCGTCGGAGGCCACGGGCCAGGCGGCGCGGGTCCACGACTGCCCGTCGAAGACGAGGCCGCCCGCCGTGGGATCGCCGAAGGTGCGGTCCCACCAGCCCCGCTCGGCGCCGGACTGGTCGATGCCGCTCACCCACAGGGCGCCGTCGGCGCGCACGCTCAGCCCCAGGCTGACGAAGTGCTCGGCCAAGGGCTCGGGCTGGGCGGTCCAGTCGCGGCCGTCGGGGGAGGTCCACCAGCGCACCTCGGTGGGGCCGGTGCGCAGCGGAGGGGGCGGCGGCAGGTCGTCGGAACAGCCGAGCGCCAGCGCCAGGGTGAGGGCGGGGCCGCCAAGCGGATAGGGACGGAGGGTTCCCGTCATGCCGTCGTCGCTTGGGTCGGTTCGGCCGGGTCCACTCGCTCCTCCGCGCCACTCGAGGGCCGCTTCATCTCACCGGACCCGCCCGCGCTGCAGCCGGCCCCTGCCCGGGCCGACCTTAGCCCGACGCGGCGGGCCGCGGGCCTGCGCGCCGCGGCCCACCTGGCGCTGGCCCTGCTGGTCACCTTCCCGGTGGTCACCCAGCCCACCCGCCGCCTGGTGGGCAGCCCCGACCTCGACGTCTGGAACCACGCGTGGGGGCCCTGGTGGTGGTGGGACAGCCTGAGCCAGGGCCAGCTGCCCTGGCAGACCCGGCTGCTGAAGTGGCCGTCGGGGGGTGTGCTGTGGTTCATCGACCCCATCCTGGCGGCGCTCGGCGCGCCCCTGGTGCCCCTGCTCGGGCCGTGGGCCGCCTACAACGTGGTGGTGGTGGGCTACCTGGCCTTTGGCAGCTGGGCGGTGGCCCGCTTCGCGCGGTCGCTGGGCGCGGTCGGGGCGGCCCCCCTCTTGGCCTCGGTGGCCTTCATCGCGAGCGCCTACGTCAGCTCCGAGCTGCACAACGGCATCT
>JBDQIL010000176.1:0-7230 GCA_040264415.1 Myxococcota bacterium | reverse complement strand
CCTTATCGTCCGAGCGCTGCCCCACCGAGGCGCCCATGTACCCCACCTTCTTCGAGTCCGCGGCCGTGTCGCTGCACACCTGGGGCTTGATGGTCACCCTGGCCTTCACCGCCGCCGCCGGTGTGGCCCACGGGCGCGCCCCGAAGGTGGGGATCGACCCCGACAAGCTGGTGTCGATGTATGTGGTGCTGGCGGTGACCGGGCTGGTGGGTGCGCGGCTGCTCCACTTCCTGTTCGCGGAGCGCGAGGCCTTCTTGGCCGACCCCCTCATCTTCTTCTCGTGCGCGGGCGGCTGGGCCTTCTACGGCGGCGCCATCGGCGGCGGGCTGGGCGCGGTGTTGGTGGCCCGCGCCCGCAAGCTGCCCGTCTGGAAGCTGGCCGACGTCTTCGCCCCCAGCCTGATGCTCGGCTACGCCATCGGCCGCATGGGCTGCTTCGCGGCGGGCTGCTGCCACGGCGGCGTGCTCGACCAGCCGGTCACGGCCACGCTGCTGTCGCTGCCGGCGGGCGAGATCTTGTCGGTGGAGGGGGCCCCCTGGCTGGCGCTGCAGTTCACGCCCGGGGTGGGCGTGGGCGCCCTGCGCGGCCAGCCGCTCTTCCCCAGCCAGCTGCTCGAGATGGGCGTGGGGATCGTGCTCTTCGGGCTCTTGAGCTGGATGTGGCGCAGCGGCCGGCGCTTCGACGGCCAGGTGGTCGCCGCGCTGTTGGTCGCCTACGCCGGCATGCGCTCGTTCACCGAGCAGTTTCGGGGGGATGCCATCCGCGGCCTCTACGACCTGGGGCCCGTCAGCCTGTCCACCAGCCAGATCGTGAGCGTGGCCATGGTGGTGTTGGCGGCGGGCCTGGTGGCCTGGCGCTTGCCCAAGGGCTTGGCCCCCGAGGCCCCCTTCGAGCCGCCCGAGCCGGTGGTCTGACCGCGCCCCGCCCGGCCTCAGACCGGGGGGCGCTCGGGCACCTGCCGCATGCGCTCTTCGAAGCCGGGATCACCGAGCTGCGGCAGCGCGAGGTGCTCGCGGTAGATCCGGTGCATGTTGAAGCGGCTGCGCATGTGCATGAGGTTGGTGTACATGCCCGTCTGGGCGCGGTCCGTGAACAGGATGGCGGCCGAGGGCTGAAACTGGCGGGGCCGCCGGAGGCCCTTGAGCAGCACCTTGGTGAAGAGCTGGTGGTTGTCGGCCCGGTCGAAGTCGAAGACCGTGTCTTCGAAGAGGAAGGGCGCGAACGAGGCCCGCACCTCGGCGTAGAGGTCGGCCTGATCGGCCACCTGGGCGCCGGGCCGCTGCAGGCCCAGGCGCTCGAGGCCTCGCTGGGTGGCGGGGTGGTCGGCGTCGCGGAAGGCGCGCATGGTGTCGCGGTAGTCGGCGGCCACCTGCGGGGGGAAGGCCTTGACGCAGCCGAAGTCGTAGACCACCACCTCGCCGGTCTTGCGGAAGGCGAAGTTCGCGGGGTTGGGGTCGGCGTGTACGGCGTGCAGGGCGAAGATCTGCTTGAAGATCATGTGGGCGAGGCGCTCGCCCAAGCGGTCGCGTGTGGCCTGGTCGTAGCCGGCGGCGTCCATCTCGCTGATCTGGTGGCCGGGCTCGTAGGTGAGCGTGAGGATGCGGCCCGAGCTGCGCTCGCCCACCACCTCGGGGATGACGAGGTGGGGGTCGTCGGCGTGCAGGGCCCGGAACCACCGCACGTTCTGGGCCTCGTTGGTGTAGTCGGTCTCTTCGCGGAGGCGGTCGCGCAGCTCGGCGAAGAAGGCGTCCAGCGCTTCTTTGCGGGACGAGATCAGGCCCGACGCCCGCAGGGCCAGCTTGAGGTGGGCCAGGTCGGAGTCCACGCTGCCGTCGACCCCTGGGTACTGCACCTTGACCACCACCTCGCGGCCGTCGTCGGTGCGGGCGCGGTGCACCTGCCCGATCGACGCGGCGGCGAAGGGCTCGCGGTCGAAGCGGTCGAAGAGCAGCCCGGGGGGCTGGCCCAGCTCGGCCTCGATCTGCTGCTCGATGACCGAATAGGGCACCGGCGGCGCGTCGCGCTGCAGGCTGGAGAGCGACGACATGAGCTCGGGGGGGAGGATGTCGCGGGCCACGCTGGCGAGCTGCCCCACCTTCATGGCCGCGCCTTTGAGCTCGCCCAGGGTCTGGGCGATGAGCTCGCCCGATCGCGCGTCGGTGCGGGCCCGCTGCTCGGCCTTGCCCTCGGCGTCTTGAAAGAGCCCCTTGAGCTGGCCGCGGGCCGAGTTGACCGCGACCGACGCCGACATCTTCGACAGCTTCATGAAGCGTTGCCGCCGGCTGACCGGGCGGTGGCTGTCGTCGCTCATGGGGCAGATCCGGGCAGGGGGGCTGAACCGTACCCCGTGGCGGTGTGCCGTGGCGGGGCGCGGGCTGGCCCCACGGGCCCTACTCGAGGGTGACCGTCACCGTGTCTCGGCCGACCTCTCGGCCCGCCAGATCGGTGGCCGACAGCGCCAGGGTGTTCGCGCCCGGGGCGAGGGGGAGCGTGAGCGACCAGGTCGCCTCATCCACCCAGTCGAGCGCTGCCGGTGCGTCTGCGCCGACCACGGTGATCGAGCTCACGTCCACCCAGGCCTGGCCCTCGAGGGTGACGGTGGCGATGGGGCTGGTGAAGTCTTCGCCGCCGTTCGTGGTGATCTCGAAGGGCACGCTCGGGAACCGGGCGCGCACCGACTGGGACGAGCCCTCAAGGACGTACGCCGTCCGGGCGTCCAGGTAGGCGCAGTGGCTGTCGAAGTCCTGTCGGGGGAGCAGGGCCCCCAGCTGTGCGCACCAGGGCCCCAGATAGGCGGTGGAGTAGGGGCCCTCGCCGAGGTCGAGCAGGTGGCGGTAGTAGGCGCGGCTGTGAGCCGGGTCTTCGAGCAGCCGCGCCAGGTCGCTGTTGCCCACGACCGGCATGGTGGTGCCGCCGAAGTAGTCGAGGTCGTGGGGGAAGTACAGCACCCGGCCGTCCGACGGCCGCGCGTAGAACTGGGCGTTGTGCTGGCTGCCGGCGCCGCCGTACTGGTCGTGGACCCCCGCGAGGGTGGCCATGGCGGTGGCCCGCAGCCACTGGTCGGTGTCGATGACCCCGCCCACCTCGTCGAGGAAGGGCTCGAGGGGCAGCGAGAAGACGCGACCGAGCTCGAGGATGGCGCTGTAGTCGTCTCGGCGGGCGTTGTTCTTGATGAGCCAGATCCACCGCCAGTCCTCCTTGTCGGCGCCGAGATCGGAGATGGGTACGCCCACCACGCGGTCCGGCTGCGGGCGCTTGAGCCCCTGGTCGGTGCCGTCGTCGGTGGAGGTCGGGTAGTAGATGAGCTCGTACTCGAAGCGCGTGCCGTCGGCGCCATCGTCGAACTGGGCGTCGAGCACCAGCCCGCTGAAGCGGTCGAGCTGGAGCTCGGCGGGGCCGGTGTCGGCCCCCCGCGGCGCGATGAGCTGGACCAGGTCGTTGTGCTCGCCCGACACCGAGCCCGCGGCGGTCATGGCGAGGTTGAGCAGCACCTCGCGCTGGCCGAAGCCCACGCCCTCGGAGCGGTCGAGCATGACGCTGGTGTGGCTGCCCCGGAAGGGGTGGTCGTCGGCGAAGCGCAGGGCGTAGCCCACCCGCAGGTCGGAGGGGCGGCCCCGCTGGCTGCCCTTGAGCCGCACGCCGACGTCATAGAAGACCTCCGACTCGCGGTAGACCACCGTGGCGCCCACCGGGTCGTTGCTCATCAGCTCGACGTCGCGGTGCAGGCGATCGAGGTCGTCGTCGGTCAGCAGGACGCGCAGATCGTGCAGGCCGGTGGTGGAGCCCTCGCCGCCCTGCACGGCATAGAGCGCGCGGGAGTCGGGCCCGGCGGCGGGGAAGGTGGCGGACCGGCCCAAGCGGTCCCACGCCTCGACGTAGAGCTGCACGACGGCTCCGGCGGGCAGCCCCGGCAGCTCCGCCTCGAAGCGCCCGGCGCCGTCGTCGGTCATGTCGGTGGCCTCGAAGGCGGCGCCATCGACCGCCGCCCACAGCGTGACCGCGTCCACCCCGTCCGGGTCGTCCACCCGGACCGAGACGCCGAGGGGCTCGCCCGGGTCGGGCACGGCGACCGACTGGCGCAGCGCCTCGAAGGTCGGGCCCAGGTTGTCTTCTCGGACGGAATTCTCGGCGCCGGGCGTGCCCGAGGTGGCGGGCTGCTCGAGGAGCGTCGTGGTGGGCAGGCGGTTGAAGTAGAGCCGAGAGTGGAGCTGGTTGGAGCCGCGCACCCACCGGGCGCGGAAGGAGACCTCGACCTCGCCCGCGCCCACCGGCGCCAGCAGGGTGGTCTCGGCGTGGTTGTGCATGTGGCCGGTCGGGCCGCTGGCCGTCAGGCGCAGCACTGCGTTGGACGGGTCGCCGGGGTCGGGCACGACCGCGCTGTGGCGGTGGGTGCCCAGCAGACGCCAAGCGTCGGCGCCCGCGTCGAAGGTGCCGTCTTCCAGCAGCTCCACCCGGGCGCCGTCGGGATCCTGAACCACGCTCACATCGTCGATGAGCACCTCCCCCTGGTCGAGCAGGCCCAGCACCAGCTCCTCCCAGACGCCGTCGGGTCCCACCACGCTGGCGCCGGCCTCGCCCCGCAGGGTGACCGGGGTCCACCGGCTGCGGGTGGACTCGTCGCTGGCGGCCCAGGCCTCGGCCGCCCCGTTGTCGGCCCAGGGGTCGCGGAGCTCGAGGCTCGAGCCCCCGCCGTCAGCCGCCCACGGCCAGCGCCCGCCGTCGAAGTAGCGCACCGCGTCGGCGGGGTTGCCGGCCGCGTCGAGGAGCAGGACGCGGTCGCCGCCGTTGCCCAGACGGCCGTCGTAGTCGCCCAGCACCTCGACCCCGGGGTGCGCGGCCCGCACGGCCTCGGCGTCGCGGGCCACCACGACGAAGCCGCCGGGGTCGAGCGTGGTGCCCGCGGGGAAGGCGTAGGCCACGGCGTCGACCAGCTGCCAGCCGCCGAGGTCGATGGGCGTGTCGCCGCGGTTGGTCAGCTCCAGCCACTCCTCGTCGCGCTCGGTGTAGGGCTCGCCTGCCCGGGACGCCGGCGCGCGGTGGTAGAGGATCTCGTTGATGACGACATCTTCGGTGTGCACGATGGGGTTGTCGTCGCCGGGCGAGGCCGCAGCCGGGAAGCGCCAGGGGCCGCCCTCGGCCGCGCGGCCCCGCAGCCGGTCCCCCACCCGCACGCCGTCGAGCAGGGCCTCTCCGTCCGCCGTGGTCAAGAAGAGCCGGTCTCCGGGCTCGAGAGAGAGCCCCAGATCGGTGAGCACCGCAAGCTCGCCGGGCGCCAGCGTCGTGTCGGGCAGGGGCACGGCGTCGCCGGTGGAGGTCGAGAGCACGAGGTCGCCGAGGGGCTGCGGCGCGGCGCTCTGGTTTCGCACCTCGACCCACTCGGGGCCGCCGTCCGTTGGGGGCACCTCGTTCAAGACCACCGTGGTCTGCGGGCGCTCTTGCCAGGTCTCGGCGGTGAGGCTGCACCCGAAGAGCAGGTCGAGGTCGTCTGGCTCGGCCTGGTGGAGCTCGACGGCGAGCACGTTGGCGCCCCGCGCGAGGGCCTCGGTGTCGATCGCGGTCGAGACGGGGGTGTCGTCGACGATGGCGCTCGCCAGGGTGTCAGCGCGGAGCGCGCCGGCGGGCAGGTTGGCGCGGTGCACCTCGACGCCGTTCAACAGGAAGGCCGCGCCGTCGTCCAGCTCGCAGTCGAGCCAGAGCGCCGTGGTGTCGGGGTTGGCGTCGAACTCGAAGCCCACGCGGAAGAGCACGGTGGTGGGGATGTCGGTCAGCTCGACGTTGCCGCGCGGCGGCACGATGGGGTCGAGGGAGCGAAAGAGCGCGTAGGTGTCGTCGGCGTTGGTGATGGAGGCGGCGCTGAAGGTGTCGCCCCAGATGAAGGCGGCCGCGTCGGTGAACGAGCCCCCGACCGCGCCCCCCCACGGAGAGGCGGTGCGGGCGGCCTCGGCGGACGGGGCGGCCCAGGCCGCGTCGGCGTCGGCGTCGGCGACCTCGGCGGCCAGCGCGGCGGCGTCGGGGGGCGGCTGGTCGGGCAGGCCGCCCGGGTTGTCGCCCGGCGGGCCGAGCACCCACTCCCAGCCGGCCGCGTCGGTGCCCAAGACGGAATCGGAGAGCTCCAGCTCGGCGATGACCATCTGCGGGCTGCCCGCGTCGCCCGTGAGCTCCCAGGCGGCCAGGTAGGCGTGCTCGCCCGGCTCGACCTCGAAGTCCACCCGCTCGACGGTGCTCCAGCTGCCGTCGGTGTCTTCTGCCACCAGCCGCATCCCGCTGCCGTCGGCGGCGCCCGCGTACAGCGCGACGTAGTTGTCGGCGGTCAACCAGGCCGTCGTCGGCCGGGGGCCCTCGCTCGGGCCGGCAGCGAAGGGCGCCTGCCCCACCTCCCATGCGCGGTCGTCGTAGTCGGGCGCGGCCCAGTCCGGCGCTGGGTAGGCGCCAGCGGGATCGTAGGACCACCACGCCTCGGGCTCGACCAGCACCCGGACGGTGGGCAGGGCGAGGGGGTCGAGGGCGTTGGACGCGCCCGGAGTGCCGCCCCGCCGGGCGCTGACGGCCCAGTGCTCGGCGCGGTCGCTCGCGGTGTCGTGGTCCATCTTCGCCAAGGTGAAGCCCGAGCCGTCGGCCTGGACCGGCCACGGGTCGTCGTCGCCGTAGCGCACGGTGTCGATCACGCGGCCGCTGAGGCTCACCAGGGAGAGCCGCTCGCCGCGGTTGGCCAGGTCGCCATCCCAGGGGCCCAGCGCGTCCGCGAAGCCGGTCTGGGCCTGCAGCTCCGCTGGGTTGGCGGCCACCACCAAGAAGCCCCCGGCGGGCACCGTCGTGGCCGCCGGGAACGCGAGGTCCACCCCGCCGGTGAGCGCCCAGCCCGACAGATCCATGTCGAGGACCATCGGGTTGTGCAGCTCGATCCACTCCAGCTCGGCGTCGGCGGGGGGGTGGTAGTGCAGCTCGGTGAAGGTGATCGAGCCGGGAGCCTGCTCCTCGTCGCGCCGCCAGGGCGCGCCCGGTACCCGCTCGGGGGCTCCCGTGTCGGCACCGTCGACGCCGTCCGATGCGCCACCGGTGCCGTCCGAACCGTCGCCGGGCCGCACGGTCCCGCGCCCCGGGCTCTGACAGCCCCCGATCAACAGGAGCAGGAGACAAGGGATGGTCGGCTGGGGCACGTGCGCCTCGGTGGTCGCGCACACGATAGCGCCCCGCTTGGGGGGCTCGCTGCCGCCCGCGCCGTGCCCGGGG
>JBDQIL010000175.1:0-7247 GCA_040264415.1 Myxococcota bacterium | reverse complement strand
GCAGGAGCCCGACCTGGTGCGCGCGCTCTTCGAGACCCGCGACAGGGCCACCGACCCCGCCGACCAAGCCCTCTGCGATCGGCTCCTCCGAACGCTGGGCTCCGACACCCTCGAGCTGCCCGTCTTCCCCCGCGTGGCCCACCAGCTCGACGCCCTCTTGCGGGGGGGAGACCCGTCGGTGCGCGACGTCACCGACCTCGTCCGGCAGGAGCCCGACCTGGTGCGGCGCACCTGGACCCGGGCCAGCAGCGCGGCGTACGCCCGACGCGCGACCAGCCTCGACCACGCCGTCGCCCGCATCGGCTTCGACGCCCTGTGGCAGATCGCCATGCAGGCCTGCTTCGCCTCCCCGGTGTTCCGGGTGCCCGGCCACGAGGCCGCCCTCGACGGGCTGCGGGTGCGGGGTGTGGCCACCGCGGCCCTCGCAGGCTGGCTCGCCGACGCCCCGCGGGGCGACGCCTACCTCGCCGGACTGCTGCACAGCGCCGGCGGCCTGCTGGTGTACCGCGCGGCGGGGCCCGCGCGCCGCGACCAGGCCCCCGACCCCGGCCAGGTGCGTCGCCTCGCCGTCGAGCTCGAGCCCGCGCTGGGCGCGTTGCTGGCCCACACCTGGGGCCTCTCGGCGGCGGTGGTCGCGGGCATCGCGTGCAGCCACGACCCCGACCGAGCGCCGCGCGCCGGCGCCGCCTGCGCACAGCAGGTGCACGCCGCCCGGACCGCAGTCCGCGCCGCCATCGCAGGGGTCACCGACCCTCGAGGCTCCCCCCTCGCCACCCTCGCCCGTCAGGGGCCCCTCATCTTCGACGCCGCCCGCGCTCTCGAGTCGGCCCACCACGCGCTCGACGAGGCCGGCGGGATCAGGCCTCTGCAGGCTGCGGTTGATCCGTCCGCGTGAGCTGCTCCATGACCTCGCTCGCCCGGTCCAGGGCCCGCATTGGATCGAATCCGAGCGCCATGATCTCGTCGCTCGGGTTCACCGCGCCCAGGTCGGCTCCGGCCTGGGCGAGCTCGGTCGCGTGGGCCGCGACCGACGCCGCCCGTATGGTGCGCGCGAGCCGAACCGACCGCTCCGGCGCCTGATCGGGGTCGGCCGAGTAGCCCACGCCGACCGCCACGTCGGCGTCGAGGCCCCACGACTCGGCGACCAGGACCGACAGGAACGCGCCCACCTCGTCCTGCGCACGGAGCAGCATCTCGGGACGCGGGGGCCCGGCCCCGCGGGTCTCGCCGGCCGCCCGCAGGGTGAGCAGCCGCCCCACGTCGTGCAGCAGCCCAGCCATGTACAGGTTGCCGCGCTTCTCGTTGCCGAGCTGGGCGGCCACCTCAGCCGTGACGATGCCGCGCACCCGAAGCCGGCCGGCTTCGTGCTGAAAGCCCTCGACCCGCAACACGGTGTCGTTCAAGCACACGCTCATTCCGATCCGCCAGAGCGCGTCGAGGCCCACCCGCGCGACCGCGTGGTGAAGGCTGCGCGGCGGAGAGGCGTACAGCGCGCTCCGGGCCTGGGTCCAGACGCGCCGCACCAAGCCCGGATCGCGCTCGACCACCCGGGCGATCTGCAAGATGTCTGTGGTGGCCTCTTTGAGCAGCTCGTCGAGCTCACGTGCCACGTCGGGGAAGGGGGGCAGGTCGAGCTGGTCGGCCTCGACCACCCGACGGAGGCTCTTCAAGAAGGCGCGATCGGCGTCGGTGCGGGCCTCGGTCTCGAGGCTCTCGACGGCCTCGAGGGCGTGCCGCCGCAGCACGGTGGGCTCGAGCGAGCGCACGGCGCGAAGCCGCAGCCAGGGCGCCTCGACCACGCCAGACACCTCGCCGAGGACGATGTGAGGCGCGCCGAGACCGGACTCCGCGCTCGAAGACGCAGGCGATGGACCTGCCGAAGCCGGGTCGGTGGGGACGGGGTCGGCGGACGAGGCACGCCTCGAGAGGCCGAGCAGACGGAGCAGCCACTGGAACATTGCAGAAGCATACCGTAGGGGTGGACGCGCGGCGGACCCTCCGGGGTCCCATCCACCCCAGCGCTTGATAGGGTGCCGCGATCCCGCACGATTTGCGCCGAATGCCACGGAGCTCCGATGTCCCTCCTGCTCGTCTTCGCTGCCCTCTCCCCGGCCAGCCTCGCGGCGCCCGCGCTCACCCCGCTGGTGGAGGAGTGCGAGGCGAAGTGGGTCGCCAGTGACTACGACGGCTCGATCGCGGCCTGCGAGGCGGCCCTCAAGGCCAACCCCAACGACATCGAGGCCATGTGGCGCCAGGCCCGAAGCATCTACGGCAAGGGCGAGGTGCTGGCGAACAACGGCGCGTCGGCCGAGGTCCGGATCGCCATGTACAGCAAGGTCGTGGCCCTGGGCGACCGGGTGCTCGCCATCGACCCGAACAACGGGCTGGGGCTGCACTGGAAGGGCGCGGGCATGGGTCGCACCGCGACCGCCAAGGGCGTGCTCCAGTCCCTGTTCATGGCCGACGACATCGAGAACCTGTGGCTCAAAGCCATCAAGGACGACGTCCGGTACCGCGCGGCCACCGACACCAGCAGCTTCCCCGCCGACACCTACTACGCCCTCGGCCAGTTCTACCGGCTGTGCCCCGACTCCTCCATCGTGAAGTTCCTGGCCGGCACCAAGGGCGACATCGACCAGTCGATCCAGTGGCACCGCAAGGCGGCCGCCGACTCGCCGCAGCGCATCGAGGTGCTCAAAGAGCT
Organism: Myxococcota bacterium; assembly: GCA_040264415.1. GTDB lineage: Bacteria > Myxococcota_A > UBA796 > UBA796 > UBA2385 > M30B51. The sequence goes on along the minus strand of JBDQIL010000175.1, from coordinate 4,543 downwards.
CGGGGTCAGCCTGCTGTGCAAGGCCGAGCGCGACGACGACGCGGCCGCCGCCGCCGAAGGGCGGAAGTGGCTCACCACGGCGCAGGGCATCCCGCCTCGCAAGAAGACCGACGAGCTCGACCTCAGCCAGATCCCCATCATCCTGAAGCGCGCCGACGAGGCCTGCGGCTACAGCCGCGACGGCTGGCAGGACATGGACGAGTCGAACCTCAAGAAGTAGCCGGGACCGCAGACCCGCTCAGACGTCGAGGTCGTCCACCAGCGACATCCACTGGGTGATCTCGCGGAAGCGCGTGGCGGGGTCTTTGCCCATCAGGTCGGACACCACCTGCTGCGTCTCCATGTGGGCGCCGTCGGGGATGGTGACCTTCAGCAGACGCCGCCGGCTGGGGTCGAGCGTCGTCTCGTAGAGGGTCTTGGGCATCATCTCGCCCAACCCCTTGAAGCGGCTGATCTCGGGCTTGGCCCGGGGCGGCAGCTTCTTCAGGATGCGGTCTCGCTCGCCCTCGTCGAGCGCCCAGTAGATCTTCTTTCCGGCGTTGATGCGGTAGAGCGGCGGCTGGGCGATGAACACGTGGCCGTGATCGATCAGCGGCTTGAGGTAGCGGTAGAAGAAGGTGAGCAGCAGCGTCGAGATGTGATGGCCGTCGCTGTCGGCGTCCATCAGCAAGATGATCTTGCCGTACCGCAGGCGGTCGAGCTGGAAGTCCTTGTGGATGCCACAGCCGAGCGCCTTGACGATGTCGGACAGCTCGTTGTTGCCCAGCACCTTCTTGAGGCTGGCCTGCTCGGCGTTGAGCACCTTGCCGCGCAGCGGGAGGATGGCCTGGGTGTTGCGGTCGCGGCCCTGCTTGGCGGATCCACCCGCCGAGTCGCCCTCGACGATGAACAGCTCGCTGCGGTCGGTGTCGGATGACGAGCAGTCGGCCAGCTTGCCCGGCAGGTTGAGGCGGCGGTTGACCGCCGACTTGCGCCGCACCGACGAGCTCGCGGCCCGACTGGCCTGTCGGGCCCGCGCCGCCATGACCATGCGGGCCAGGATGGCGTCGGCCTGCGACTTGTTGGCGTGCAGCCAGCTCTCGAGGGCCTGCCGCACCAGGCCGTCGACCTGGGCGCGCACCTCGGGGTTGTTCAGCTTGTCCTTGGTCTGCCCCTGAAACTGCGGCTCGTGGATGAAGATCGAGATCAGGGCGACCATGCCCTCGCGGATGTCTTCGGCCGTGAGCTTGATCCCCCGCGGCAGCGACACGTCGTGCGTGTCGATCCAATTGCGAATCGCCTTCCCCACGGCGTCTTTCAGGCCCTGCTCGTGGGTGCCCCCGTCGGGGGTCACGATGCCGTTCACGAAGCTGCGGAAGCGCTCGCGGGGGGCGTCGGTCCAGGTGATGGCGATGTCGAGGCGAGGGTCTTCAGCCCGCTCGAGCAGGAAGGGCTGATCGGGGATGGGGGTGCCGGCCGTCTCGACGATCTGGCGGTCGAGGTAGTCGGCGATCCCGCCTTCGTGGACGATCTCTTCGCGGGTGCCCGCCGCCTGGTCCTTGAAGATGATCCGCAGGCCCTTGTTGAGGAACGTGCTGATCTCGAGGTGGGCGCGGATGTCGTCGGGGTCGAAGACCTGGTCGCCGAAGATCTGGGTGTCGGGCGTGAACCGGATGGTGGTGCCCGTGCCTCGGGCCGGCCCCACCTCTTCGAGGTCGCTCTTCGGGCGACCGCGCTTGTAGAGCTGGCGGTACTCCTTGCCATCGCGCCGCACGCGGGCCTCGAGGCGCTCGCTCAGGGCGTTGACGACGCTCGATCCCACGCCGTGCAGACCACCCGACGTGATGTAGCTGCCGCCGTCGAACTTGGCGCCGGCGTGCAGGGTGCAGAGGATGACCTCGAGGGCCGGGCGCCCGGTCTTGGGGTGCGGGTCGATGGGGATGCCGCGCCCGTTGTCCTCGACCATGACCGACCGACCATCCCGGGCGACCGTCACGCGAATGACCGACGCATAGCCGTTGATGGCTTCGTCCACCGCGTTGTCGACGATCTCCCAGACCAGGTGGTGCAGGCCCTCTTTGCCGGTGCCGCCGATGTACATGCCCGGCCGCTTGCGCACGGGCTCGAGGCCCTCGAGCACCGAGATCGAGCTGGCGGAGTAGGCCGGCCCTTTCTTCCGCGTCGCAGAGGAGGTGTCGAAGCTGTCGCCTTGATTCGCCATGTCTACGCCTCCTCGTCGTCGCTGTAGCGCAGGTCGTAGCGCACCGGATCCCGGTGCCAGGCCACGAAGCCGCCGCGCCGGAGCACCAGGCGCCCCTTGCCCGCCCGGCTGGCGGCGTACTTGCTCGGGCGCACGATCTCTTCGCGGCCGTTGTTGGTCTCGACCACGCAGCCGCTATTACTCTCGCGGGTGAGCTCGAAGGCGAGCAGCGTGTCGGTGGCGCCCAGCTTGATGCCGGTCACCCCCTTGGCCGCCCCCTTGACGATGGACACCTCTTCGATGGCGAAGCACAGCGCGTGGCCGTCCTTCGAGGCCACGCTGACGTGCTCGGAGCCGTCGCTGACCTCGACCGACACCACCGCGTCGCCCTTGCCGAGGCGCGCCACCTTGCGGCCGGACCGGGTGGAGATGTCTTGGTGCAGCTCCATCGGGAAGCGGATGATGCGTCCCTGCCGGGTCATCGCCACGCCGTGGGGCGGGCCGGGGTCGGCGTCCTCGCCGTCGGGCCAGGGCACCGGAGGCGGCAAGGCGCCCGGGTCGTTGAGCACCACGCCCACCACGCGCTCGCCGTCCGAGAAGGAGAACTGCGCCTGGATGGGCTCGCCGTAGCCGGTGGTGGCGGGGACATCGTCGAGGCGGATGACGTAGGCCGAGCCCTGGTCGGTGAAGAAGGTGACGGTCTTCTTGGTGTTGCCCCGGGCGATCCAGCCGATCTCGTCGCCCTCTCGGATTCGGATCTTGGCGAGCTCGGTGAAGCTGCCCTGCCGCTTGATCCAGCCGTCGCGGGTGACGATGAGGAAGGCCTGCTCGCCGATGATGAAGTCGGTCTCGGAGTACTCGACCTGCTCTTCCTCGTCGATGCCGATGTCGGTGCGGCGCTTCTCGCCGAAGACCCGGCGGATCTCCTGCAGCTCGCCGCGCACCACCGACCACAGCTCGCGGGTGCTCGCCAGGATGGCTTCGATGCGCTCAGCCTCGGCCAGCTTCTCCTCGAGCTCCTTGCGGATGTCCTCGATGGCCATCTTGGCCAGCTTGTAGAGCTGGAGATCGAGCACCTTCTCGGCCTGAATGTCGTCGAGATCGAAGCGGTCGATGAGCCGCTCGTGGGCGTCGCGGCGGCCCTCCGAGGCCCGGATGAGCGCGATCGCCTCGTCGAGGGCGTCGAAGACGATGACGAAGCCCTGCAGGATGTGGATGCGCTCGCGCAACACCCGCAGGTCGTACTCGTACCGACGCCGCACGGTGGTGTAGCGAAAGTCCAGCCAGGCGCGCAGCACCTGGTAGATGTCGCAGCGCAGCGGCTGCGCGGGCAGGTCGGGGTCGTCTGTCGGGATCAGGCACGTCAAGTTGACGTGGAAGCTCGACTGCAGCGGCGTGTGCTTGAAGAGGTAGGCCATCACAGGCTCGGCGTCTTGCTGACGCTTGAGCTCGATGACGATTCTCACCTCGTCGGTGCTCTCATCGCGCACATCGGTGGCGAGCGGCAGCTTGCGCTCGGCGATGTGCTGCCCGATGCGCTCGACCAGGGTGGCCTTGTTCACCGCGTACGGGATCTCCGTGATGATGACGTGGTGCTTCCGCCCCTTCTGCTCAGTCTCCCACCGGCCGCGCACGTGTACGCTGCCACGGCCCTCCTGGTAGATCTCCGCGAGCTCCTTGCGGGTGTTGAGGATGACGCCGCCGGTCGGGAAGTCGGGGCCCTTGAGCTTGCGGGCGAGCTTGGCGGAGTCGGCCTCGGGGTCGTCGATCAGGGTGACCGCCGCGTCGATCACGTCGCGCAGGTTGTGCGGCGGGATGCGCGTGGCCATGCCCACTGCGATGCCCTCGGCCCCGTTGACGAGCAGCTGGGGGAACTGGGCTGGCAGCACCACGGGCTCGGTCTTCTGCCCGTCGTAGTTGGGCCTGAAGTCCACCGTCTGCTTCTTGATCTCGTCGAGCAGATTGACCGCGAGCTTCTGCAGCTTGCACTCGGTGTACCGCATGGCCGCGGCGTTGTCGCCGTCCATCGATCCGAAGTTGCCCTGGCCGTCCACGAGCGGGTGCCGCAGCGAGAAGGGCTGCGCCATGCGCACCATGGCCTCGTAGATGCTCGAGTCGCCGTGGGGGTGGTACTTGGCCATGACCTCGCCCACCACGGCGGCAGACTTGCGGTACCGCCCGTCGGGCAGCAGCTTGAGGTCGTTGAACATGGCGTAGAGGATGCGCCGCTGGACCGGCTTGAGCCCATCACGCACGTCGGGCAATGCCCGAGAGGTGATGACGGACAGCGCGTAGTTCAGGTAGCGGCGGCGCGTCGCCTCGTGCAGCGCCACCGACTCGACGTCGGGTGCAGTCGACATGGAT
>JBDQIL010000174.1:0-7287 GCA_040264415.1 Myxococcota bacterium | reverse complement strand
GCGCCTGCCCGCGACCCCGCCCTCTGCCGTGCGCTCGCGCGGGCGGGCGCCTTGATGTGCACCCGCATCCCCGCCGCCGCGTAGAGCGCCACCCACTCGATGGGAGACGTGAACACCCCGTAGGCGGCCACGAGGGTCACGTCGGGCGGGCGCAGGCCGGGGGTGGCGAGCTCGCCCTCGAGGCCCGCGCGGGTGACGGCCGAGACGGCGAGGCCCAGGCACTCTGCTGCGTTCTCGGGGGACAGACCCTGGCCGAGGGGGCCCGCGTCGAGGCGGCGGAGCTTCGCCAGCCCGCGCAGCACCGCGTCGACGCGCGCCGGGTCCCCCGACGGATCGGGGCCCGCCGACCACGACGCTGGCGCCGGCGGGCCTGGGGCCACCGGCGCTGGCGCCGGGCGGAGGGCCTCCTCGACCGTGAGCGAGCAGCCGCGGAGCGGGGCGCCCGGGTGCCGGCCCCGCAGCTCCACCGACCCGTCGTCGTGCACCACACCCACGTCGCCGGTCTCGATGGCCACCACGGTGTCGAGCGACGCCAGATCGACGAAGCGAAGCAGGCCCTCGCGCTGGGGGGCGCCGGTGTGGGGGTCTACGGCGCACACCCGCAGCCAGGGGGGCGGCACGAATGCCCCGCCCAGGTCGCGGCTCCAGAGCTGGCTCGCGAGCTCGGACATGCCGTACTCACCGACCAAGGTCACCCCGGGGAACAGGTCGCGCAGGCGTCGCTGCACGTCGTCGACCGACAGGCGCACCGCCCGCCCCTTGAATCCTCCGGTGACCATCACCACCGATCCAGGCGCGAGCTGGATGGGCTGGTCGAGCTGTTCGACCAGCTCGGCGAAGGCGAAGGCCGTACCGGGCACGAAGCACGGGCCCTCGAGCTGCTCGAGCCACGCGGCCAGCGCGGCGCCCCGCACGCCGCGCTCCGGGTCGAAGAAGGGCTGGAGGTCGGGCGCGAACGCCCAGCACATGTGGGCCAGCGAGCTGTCGGGTGCGCGCCCCACGAGGCTGGCCCCCTGCCGGGGGATCGGCCCCACGACGGCCTCGGCGTGGGCGCGCGCGCCAGCGTCGTACAGCGCGGTGTCGCGCAACCGCACCACGCCCCGCCCGCCCGTGGTGCCGCTGGTGCGGAAGATCACGCGGGCCTGTTCGGGGGGGAAGGACGTAAAGGGCAGGTCGCGGAACAGTCGCACCGGCACCGCGGGGAGCGCGCGCCAGGTGGTGGGCTGCGCGCCGTTGGCCAGGGCCGCATAGTCGGGGTTCCGCGCGACCTGCCAGTCGAAGAGCGCGAGCGCCAACGTCTCGAAGTCGCCGTCTCGACCGCCACTCTCGATGAATCGGAGGAGTCTCTGCTTCACGCCGACTCCAGCACCTGCTGGAGGGCCGCCGCGAAGCCTTCGGCCTGGGGCTCGGTCAGCGTGAGCGGCGGCGTGAGGGCGAGGACCATGCCCCCTGCGACGCCCTCGCCCGGCGCGACCACGGGGTCTCCAGCCGGGAGCACGAGGTAGCCGCGCTGCATCAGGCCCCGACTGGCCGCCAGCGGATCGGGGACCTCGACCCCGAGCAGCAGGCCCGCCCCGCGGGTCTGCAACCCCAGCGCCCGCATGCGGTCTTCGAGGGCAGCGCCGCGCGCGGCCACGCGGGGGCGCACCGCCTCGATCGCCTCGAGGCAGGCCAGCGCCGCTGTGCACCCGACCGGGTGGCCGAGGAAGGTCTGGGTGTGAAGGGCCTCGCCCTGGCTCGCCCCCCATGCGTCCATGACCGCGGCCGTGCCCAGGCAGGCCGACACCGGGAAGCCGCCAGCCAGGCCCTTGCCCACACACACGAGATCGGGGCGCAGCCCGCCCGGGGCTTCGGCCTCGGACTGAAAGCGGAACCAGTCGCCGGTGCGGCCGCAGCCCGTGTAGATCTCATCGAAGATGACCACGGCGCCGGCGGCGTGGGCGGCCTCCACCAGACCGGCCAGCCAGCCCACGGGCGGCACGCGGATGCCGCCGCGACCCTGGATGGGCTCGACCAGCACCGCGCCCACATCGGACAAGTCGGGCAGCGGGCCGCCAAATGGCGCCAGGCGCACGTGGGCGCCCATCTGGCCCGCGAACGGCGCCTGGAAGGCGCCGCGCTTGTAGCCGAGCGCCGCGAGCGCCCCGAAGCTCAGGCCGTGGTAGCCGCCGGAGAACGCGACCACCGGGTCGCGCCCGGTGGCGATGCGGGCCGTCTTGAGCGCCGCCTCGACGGCGTCCGACCCGCTGCTGCCGAGGATCGCGCGGTCGAGTCCCGACACATCGGCCAGACGCTCGAGCAGCCGGATGCGCTGCGGATCGGGGAAGGCGTCGCCCATGGCGTGCACCAGGCGGTCGAGCTGGGCCGACACCGCGCCGGTGATGGCGGGGTGGGCGTGGCCGACGCTGGCCACGCCGAAGCCGGCCGTCATATCCACGAACACGTTCCCGTCTGCGTCTTCGACGTTCGCACCCCGCGCCCGGGACCAGACCACCGGGTCGGTGTCGGCCACGCCGAGCGCGCTCGCTCGGCGCTGTCGCCGGGCCGTGATGGCGGGGCACTCGCGCCGCGCCAGCCGGTCGACCCAGGCCCGTGAGGCGGGCCCGGGGACCGTCGAGATGAGGTGGGGGAGCTGGTCTCCGAAGCGAGGCACAGGGGGTCCGGGGCGAGTCCGGAGCCCCCTATCCCAGGGGACGCGGGGGACGGGCGCGCGCAGGCGCCGGGTCTCTGTCACGCGGCCCATCCCGCTCGGGCTACGCTCCCTCTGCCGCCCAACCACTCGAGGTCGCCCCTTGGCCGAGGCCCGAACGTCGCGCCCCCTGCAGGTCGTCTCCCGCATGGGCGCGCTGTCGACTGTCGCCGCCGGGCTGGTCGGCGCCGGGGCCGTCGCCACCGTGGGCCCGCCGCTCGCCATGGGCTTGTCGATCTGGTCGGGCGGCTCCACCGAGCCCGTGATGCCGCACCTCGCCTACCCCCTGCTCTGGCACGCCCTCGCGATCGCCCTGACCGCGGCGGGCTGGGTGTGGAGCGGACGCGGAGGGGGGGGCCGGGCCACCCTCCTGCTCCACGGCGGCGCGGTGGCGAGCGTCCTGGTGCCCATCGCCGCGCTCCTGCGCCTCGTGGAGGCCACGTGATCGTCGAGATCCGGCACCCGACCCACATCCAGGAGATGACCTACGACGACTTCGAGCAGCGCGTGCTCGGAGACGAGATCGGCCCCGAGGCGCAGGTGCGCTTCGAGGTGGTGACGGGCGAGTCGTTTCAGCGGGCCGGCGATCTCGAGTTCTACCAGGCCCTCGCCGACGCCCCCGAGCGCGGCTTTCGGCGGGCCCTGCAGCGCACCGGCATGCCCATCGTCACCGCCATCCTCGTGGGCTTTCAGGTGCGGGTCTACCTGTGGAGCTGGATCCCAGGGGTGCGCACCTGGCTGCAAGAGCACTTCACCAACTGGACCCCCGCCGCCATCGAACAGGGCGAGGTCTGGCGCCTGTACAGCTACGGCCTGCTGCACGTCGCGCTGCCCCACCTGCTCCTCAACCTCTGCTTTCTGGCCTACACCGCCTACCACCTCGAGCGGGCCTTCGGCCGGGCCAACCTCGCGCTGCTGTACTTCGCCTCGGTGTTCGGCGGCGGCCTGCTGAGCATGGCGCTCACGCCCAACCTCCCCGCGCTCGGCGCCTCGGGGGGGGTCTACGGGCTGCTCGCGGCCTCCATCATCTTCGGGTGGAAGTACTGGGAGAGCATCCCGCAGCGGTCGCGGATGTACTTCGGCTGGGCCATCGCGGTGTACCTGGGGTTGAGCTTCGTCTCGGCGCTCCGCGGCAGCGGGGTCGACCACTGGTCGCATATGGGCGGCATGCTGATCGGCGGGCTCATCGCCACGTTCATCGAGCCCGACCGCCTCACGTCGCGGCGCCGGGTCAACCGACGCCGCCGTCAGGGCGTCCTCGCCGCCATGATCGCCCTGTCGCTGGGCATCCTGGGCGCGGGCACGCGGCTGGTGCCCCTCGAGCCGCTGCCCGATCTCGATGAAGACGGCTGGACCGTGAGCCGGCCCACCTACTGGCGTCAGGGGTGGACCTTCACCGGCGATCGCGGCTGGTTCTCGCCCACGCTGCTCGCCACCTTCGCCGCCACCACCACGGTTCACCCCCGCCCCATCACAGCCGACGAGGCGGCCCGGAGCCTGATCGGCCGCATCAGCTCGGGGAGCCGCAACCCCCGCGTGGTGCGCGACGAGCCGGTGGAGATCGACGGCCGCGACGGGCGCGAGCTGGTGCTGCGCTTCGACCTCTCGGGGGAGGAGCAGGAGGTCACCGCGCTGGTCGTCGCCCGCGGCGTCTACGAGCACCGGGTCCAATTCCAGTCGGTCGCCACGTCGGCCGAGCGGTACCACCCCTTGGTGGAGCACATCGAAGAGAGCGTGCGCTTCGAGGAGCTGCCCGCGCTCACGGTGGCCCGCCGCCGCGCCCAGACGCACCCGCGCTCGCCCGGTCCAGCCATCCGCTTGGGGGACGCCCTGTACCGCAGCGGCGAACCGACCGAGGCCCTCGCCGCCTACCAGCGGGCCCGCTCCCTGCGCCCCACCGACGCCGACGCGCTGGTGGGCATCCTGCGCGTGCACGCCGAGTACGGACTGCCGGGCGGCCGAGCGGCCGGGCGCACGGCGCTCGACGAGGCCCCCGACAGCCCGAGGGTGATCGTGGCGGCGGCCGAGGCCATCGCCAGCGAGGGCACCCAGGCCGAGGCCGAAGACGTGCTCGACGCGGCGTGGGCCCGCCTGCCCGGCGACCGACAGCTGCGCGTGGCGCGCCTCAACTGGGGCCTGAGCGTCGAGCTCCCAGACGTCGAGTAGCGACTACCGAGCCCAGCGCGCGCGCGACTCCCGCACGAGATCCCGCACGGTGCGGGGCGGCCGGCCCAGGCGCTCGCGCAGGGTCGGCGCCAGCGCGGTCTCGTCGCCGAATCGGATGGCCAAGTGCAACAGGGTCATCACCGCTGCGGCGCTCCACGGCTGGCCGCGCCGCAGGGCCACGTGCTTGGCGTAGAACAGGGGGTTGGCGGCGGTGTAGACGATCGGGCGACCCAGCTCTTCGGTGAGGATGGCCGCCACGGCGTCGAAGTCGAGGGCCTCCGGGCCCGTCAGCAGCCACACCTGGCCCTTCGTGGTGGGGTCGAGGAGCGCCCGGGCGCCCGCCTCGCCCACGTCCCGCGCGTCCACCCAGGCCGCCCGGCCCTTGCCCGCCGGCACGAAGAGGCGGTCGTCTTCACGGATGTCATCGCCGTAGGGGCCGAGCAGGTTCTGGCTGAAGAAGCCCGCTCGCAGGAAGGTCCAGCCCACCGCCGAGGCGCGCAGGTGGGCCTCGACCTTCGCATGCGGGATCGCGGGGTTCGTGCCGGCGCCGGCCACGCTCAGGAAGGCGACGTGCTGGAGAGCCGGGGCCGCGTCGAGGAAGGGCAGCAGCGTGGCGGCCATGTCGGTGAGGGCCGGCGGGCGCACCAGCAGGAGGTGGGTGACGCCGTCGAGCGCGCTGGCCCACGTGCCGGGGTCTTCGAAGTCGAGGCAGACCGGCTCGACCCCCGCAGGCAGCGCCGCGCCGAGGTCACGCACGCCCGCGCGCACCGCGTGGCCCCCCGCGACCAGCCAGCGCAGGGCCGCGCCGCCGACGTTTCCGGTCGCTCCCGTGACCAGGATCATGGGTCTCTCGCAGGGGGTGGGGAGGACCGGCAGCCTCGGACGGCGCGGGCGGATCCCGCGTCGCGCGCGGCCCCCTACAGGTGACCGGCCACCAGCCGCTTCAGCCGCTCGCGCGCGTCGTCGGCGTCATGGCGCAGCCGGCCGCCCACGATCCAGAGGCCCTCCTCGACGGGGTGGGCCCGGACGTTCGTGCACGACAGCACCACGTCCCAGGTCTGGCCGTCGTCTTGGCTGAGGGTGCCCGCGACCTCGGCGCCGCGGCCGCTGGGACCCTCGCCTCGGGGGTAGCACAGGCCCAGACCCCGCTCGGACAGGTCGTAGACCTCGACCGTCGGCCCGTCGTCGTCCACGGTGAAGCTCCAGGCGCCCTCTCCCATCATGCGGGTGGCCTGCCGGGTGCGGCTCGGGTCGAGCCCGACGGGCACCGACAGCACCCAGCGGTCGGGATCCTCGATCTCGACCACCTGCGCTTTCGCGTCGAAGCCGTCGGAGCCCTGCCAGCGAATGCGGACGTCGGAGCCGGAGCTCGGGAGCGCGTCGCCGTCGAGCGCCTCCCCCAATACGAAGAGGAAGTAGCCCAGCTCGGCGTCAGACGAGAGCACGCTGCCCTCGACGAGCTGGCCATCGATTGCGAGGGTGGCCGGGCCATCGGCCAGACTGGGGGACGAGTCATCGCGGGTCATCGCGGCTCCTGTGCAGCGCTGGGGCCTCGTTGGTACCACGCCGCACCCCCCCGAGGGCAGCCCCGTCCTCCGGAGCCCGCCGCTGCGCGGGGACGGGGCACGTTGGTGGCAGGCGAATCGCGGGGCCTGCGCTCAGAAAGGGATCCCATCGTCGGCCCAGGGGCCCGCCGCGCGCGGGGCGACGCCGGGCAGCCACGGCGCTGACCGGGTCCAGATGGCGTCGGGCGGGGGGGCGCTGGCGCCGCTCGAGCGCTCGCCGGGTGCCCGCCCACGAGCGCGCTCCTCCCATGCCCGCACGTGGGCCTCCTCCCACGCAGCGACCGCCGCGCGCACGCAGGGGTGCGGCTCGGTGTTGCGCCGACCCTGCAGCTGCTCCACCACGAAGCGGCCCGGTCGCTCGGGCACCGGCGCGATCCACACGCTGCCCTGGTGGACGGCCTCGCCCACACGCACCCGCACCGCGTAGCCGTAGCCAGCACCCAAGGCGGCCAGCCGAGCGTAGCCGCCGTCGCCGATGCAGTGGGCCATCCGCGCACCCTCTGCCGCGAGCGCCGCCGCGGTGGTGAGCGGCCGGATGCAGTCGGTGCCCGGGACTGGCGGGGGCGGCAGCGGCGCGGCGCCATCGGCGGGCAGGGTGGTGATGCGGTCGGCCACCCGGTCGCGGGCCCGCTCCACCTGCTCGAGCGTGACCAGCGGCGGCACCGGCGGCGCATCGGCGAGGTGGCCGCGCAGCAAGACCAGCGAGACGACCGTCCGCATCAGGTTGTTCTGCTCCGTGGGCGTGTGCGCGTCGGCCAGCAGCCGGTACGACAGCCCCGCCAGCACGGCCGGGTCGCGGGTCGCCACCGACAGCAGCGAGACCAGGGCAGGGGTCATGCAGCGCAGGTGGAGGAGCAGCTTTCGGGC
>JBDQIL010000173.1:0-7294 GCA_040264415.1 Myxococcota bacterium | reverse complement strand
GTATCCCGCCGGATCCCGGCTCGCCGCCCCCTGGCGCGTCAGCCCTCCCGGCGCCGCGCGGCGACCAGCCCGAGGCCGAGGAGCGCGAGCCCGCCCGTGAGCGGAGCGGGGGCCACAGCGCAGCCGACCAGCGAGATGTCGTCGAGGTCGAGGTCTCCGCCGGCGCTGCCATCTTCGGCGACGCCGTCGCCCCACTCGCCGGCCTGCCCGGTCACCCAGCCGTCGGCGGCCGCGGCCTCGTCGTAGGCGTCTGCGCAGCCGTCGCCGTAGAGGTAGCTGCCGTCTTCGGGGAAGCTGCCCGTGTCGCCGGCGGCGGTCTCCCAGGCGAAGAAGTAGGTGTGGCAGCCGGCGTTGTCGTGGTCGACCTCGGCCATGTAGATGCCCATGTCGGCGGCGCCGTGCTCGAGCGACATGGGCTCGGCCCGGCCATCAACGATGACCAGCATGCGGGCGGGCGGCTCGGCGTCGTGCCAGTCGGCGAGCAGCTCGGCCGAGGCCAGCGCGTTGAGGGGCCAGTGGGTGCCCATCACGACCGGCGCGGAGGTGTCGGCGGCGCCGCCGCCGAAGTCTTGGGTGTAGTAGGTGCTGACCACGCCGGTGCCCAGCTCGACCCACTCGGGGAGCATGATGTTGGCCCGGTGCCCGTCCGAGCACATCCAGCCGCCGAACACGGCGTCGAACTCGTCGGGGTACCCGGCCGCGATGTTCTCTCCGACGAAGCCGCTGTCGTAGAAGCGGGCCATGCGGTCGGCGAAGGACGTGCCGTCGGACGACTCGTGGGCGAAGTGGTTGTTGGACTTCATGTCGTCGGAGTGGAAGCGCGCGGCTTCGACCAGGTCGTAGTCCATCGAGATGGGCGCCTGCGCGACCTTCTCGTAGTCTTGCCAGGCGTCCATCGAGCAGTCGTAGTAGGCCTCGAACTCGGCCGGCGCGACGCGGGCGGCGTTGGTCCAGAGGTGCAACGCGCGCTCGCCGGCGTTCGGGTAGCCGTTGACTACGTCGCCATAGCCGGCGAAGGCCGGGGACAACGCGGCGGCCAGAATGAGAGCGGTCATGCTACCTCCTCGGTGTGCTGCAGGAGCCAGTCGCGAGCGAAGGTCGCGGACTCCTCGTAGGAGCGCTGAAGCTCGCCCCCGATGGCCTTCTCAATCTTGCCGCCCACGAGCGGTATGGAAACCGTGATCTCGCCGTTGACCAATCTTTCACAGCCCGTGGGGGTGGCCACGAGCCGGTAGGAGCCCTGCGCGCGCACCTTGTCGGCGGCGGCGGGCGGCGTGACCTTCCAGCGAAGCTCCCTCTTCGCGTCGTCGCGGAGCTGCTCGAGGATGTAGCTGAGGCGGTCGGAGCCGATGGCCCGGGCCATGAAGGTGGGGAGCTGCTTGTGCGAGGTGATGCGGGCGCGGTGGACCGCGAGGCCGCCGCGCTGGGTGCGCTCCAGGATCTCGACGTCGTGGTCGCTGCGGGCCTGCAGCGCCGCCTGGTACCGCTCGTCGTGGAAGAAGGCCTGCCACGCGACGGGCGCGGTGCGGGGCATCACGTGGCGAAGTGCGAAGCGCATCGGGCCTCCTGTTCAGGTGCGGGCGACCTAACACCCCGCTACCCTGCGCCTCTTGGAGGCTGCGTATGCGCGGGATCGGAGTCTTGGCGGTGCTGGCGGGGGCTCCGGCGCAGGCGGCGGTGCCGCTGCCCGTCTACCCGGAGTGTGGCGAGCCCGACCGGCCCGACCTCTGTCCGGTAGATCTGGGCGATGACTGGGAGCTGTCGTCCACCATCCCGGCTCATGCGCGCGACAGCATCCGCCCGGCCGAGCTCGAGATGGGCTCGGGCCTCGCCGCCGATCGGGCCTGGCGGGTGACCACGGGCGACTGGGACGTGGTGCTCGCCATCGGCGACAGCGGGGTGGACTGGTCCAGCTGGAACACGGCGCGAAAGCACAGGTTGAACGAGGCGGAACTTCCGCTCCCCCAAGGGGAGGACGGCACCGACGCGGGCGTCTACGACCGCAACGGCGACGGCATCTTCAACATCTCCGACTGGACCGACGATCCCCGGGTGGACTGGGCCGCTGGCGTCGATCGGGCGGACGGCCAGCTCGACCCCTCGGACCTCATCGCCACGTTCTCCGATGGCATCGACGACGACGCCAACGGCTACCCCGACGACATCTGCGGGTGGGACTTCTTCGACGACGACAACGACCCCTTCGCGGCGCTGCCGGGGGAGTACGGGCAGCACGGCCAGGGCGTGGCGGTGGGGGCGGCCGCCGAGGGGGGCGATGGCGGCGACATCGGCGTCTGCCCGAGCTGCTCCATCTTGCCGCTTCGGGTCGGCGACACGTTCATCACCGACGGCGACCGGGTGGCCCGGGCCATCGCCTACGCGGCCGACCAGGGGGCGTCGGGCATCAGCCTGGCCGTCGGCGCCTTCGGCACCAGCGAGTCCACCGCCGCTGCCGCCCGCTACGCCTGGGACCACGGGCTGGTGCTGTCGGCGGTGGCTGGCGACGAGAACGGCTTCCACCACAACGCCCCGGCGCTCCTGCCCGAGGCGCTGTACCTGCGCAGCGTGCGCTACGACACGCCCTCTGATTCGGCCCCGGTCTACAGCTACCTCAACACCCAGAACTGCAACAACTTCGGCGCCCGCATGGACCTCGTGGCGCCGTCGCGGGTGTGCGCCACCGGCGCGGCTACGGTGACGCTCGGCGTGGTCGGGCTCATCCAGGCGGCCGCCCTGGCCGAGACCGGAGAGCGGCTGCACACCGGCGAGGTGGTGCAGTTGCTGATGCAGCAGGCCGAAGATGTCTGGTTGACCGACGCCGAGCGAGACATCTCGGGCGCGTACCCCTCGGCCGAAGGCTGGGACCCCTTCACCGGCTACGGGCGGGTCGACGCTGAGAAGGCCGTGAACGCGGTCGTGCGCGGGGACATCCCCCCGTGGGTGCTGCTCGATGGGCCGCGGTGGTTCCTCGAGGTCGATCCGGCCGCGGGCGAGCTCGCGGTCACCGGCACCATCTCGGCGGAGCGGGCCGGCGGCGTGTCGTACGCGGTGTTCGTGGGCACGGGGCACGACCCGCGGGACTGGCAGCAAGTGGGCGAGGGGAGCGGCGAGGGGCGCATCGACGGCGTGCTGGCCTCGCTCGATCTCGGCGCCCTCGACTGGTCGCCCGTGCCGGAGGCCGAGATCTCCGAGACGCTGCTCGAGCGCATGGAGCGGGTCAACCGCAACGCGGTGACCGTGCGGGTCGACGTCGAAGACGACCAGGGCCTGCGGGCCACCACCCGCCGCACGTTCTTCCTCGACGACGACCCCGACCGCGTGCCGGGCTTCCCCGTCACGCTCCCGGCCAGCGCCGAGGCCAGCCCGGTGCTCGCCGATCTCGACGGCGACGGGGTCTTCGAGGTCATCATCGCGACCGGCGGCGGCCAGGTCTTCGCGCTCGACGGCGCAGGCGACGTGCTGCCGGGTTGGCCCGTCGACACCGAGGCCCGGTGGCCCGTGCCCCACGACGCCGCGTCGAGGGGCAGCGGGTCGGTGCCGGAGGCCCGTGACGGGATCCTGTCCACCCCGGCCGTGGGCGACCTCGACGGCGACGGCTCGCCCGAGGTGGTGGCCGCTGGCATCTCCGGCTTCATCGGGGCGTGGCACGCCGATGGTTCGCTGGTGGAGGGCTTCCCCCGGTGGACGTTGGGTCGCGACCGCGAGTCCTTCGGCGGCTCGCTCTACAACCTCGACCAGGGCGTCGCGGCGTCGGTGGCCCTCGCCGACCTCGAGTCCGATGGCACCTTGGAGGTGGTCGTGGCCGGCTTCGATGGCCGCCTGTACGTCATCGACCACACGGGCGCCGACGTGGCGCCCTACCCGGTGGAGGTCTGCGACCCGCCGCTGTGCGGCGACGAGGGCTACCGCATCCTGGCCAGCCCGGCCGTGGGCGACCTCGACGGTGACGGTGACCTCGACTTTGTCTTCGGCACCAACGAGACCCCCGAGGGACTCTACTTCGTCGAGCACGCCCTCGACGCCTCGTCGGCCACCGCGCTCCCGGGCTGGCCGCTGCGGGGGAGCGGGGTCATCTCGTACTCCATCGTGCTGCCGATGATCGGCGAGGGCCACCCGTCGTCGATGTCTCTCGCCGACCTCGACGGCGACGGTGACCTCGAGATCGCCGACCCCATCCTGCTGGGGCAGCCCCTGGTGCGCGACCACACCGGCGCGGTGCTCTCGACCGCGCGCGGCGGCGCCGACGACTTCGGCGCCGGCACCAACGTCGACCGCCTGCGGGCCCCGGGCATGCTCGGCTTCGCCGGCAACGCGGCCTGGGGCGACCTCGACGGCGACGGCGTGCCCGACCTGGCCCTGGGC
This sequence comes from Myxococcota bacterium, assembly GCA_040264415.1. Classification (GTDB taxonomy): domain Bacteria; phylum Myxococcota_A; class UBA796; order UBA796; family UBA2385; genus M30B51. Next base: position 2,932 of record JBDQIL010000173.1, on the reverse strand, counting down.
GCCGCCGGCGTTCAGTATTTCCTCAGCCTCGCGGCCCACGACTACGTGGACTACCAGCAGCCCGTGGGCGCCTGGTCTGGGGCCGCCGCGCTCGCCGACGAGCCCATCCTGCCCATGCTCGAGGGCTTCCCGCGGCAGGTGGAGGACATCCAACTGTTGAGCGCGCCGGCCATCGCCGATGTCACCGGCGACACGGCCGCCGAGGTGATCGCGGGCAGCTCGGGCTACCTGCTGCACGCCTGGGACGCGGCGGGGGTCGAGGCGCCGGGTTGGCCCAAGCACACCGGCGGCTGGATCCTGGGCGGGCCGGCCGTGGGCGACATCGATGGAGACGGCTGGATCGACGTGGTGGCCACCACCCGCGAGGGGCAGGTGTTCGCCTGGACCACCGCGGGTCGGGCCGACCAGGACGTCGCCTGGGCCGGGTTCCGGCACGACGCCCAGAACACCGGAAACTTGGAGACGCCGCTGCCGGCCCAGGCGGGCCCCGCCGATCCCCCGGCCGCGGCCGCGGGCCCCGCCGAGGCGGGCTGCTGCAAGGGCGACCGCGGCGTGGCTGGGTTGCTGGCGCTGCCGCTGCTGCTGATCGGGCTGGGCCGCCGTCGCCGTTGAGCGGCCGGCGCGGTCGAGCCGCGCTGCGACGCCGCCGCGCCGACCGGTTACCGCGAGGGCCGCCCCTGCGACCCCGTTCCCGGCAAGACGATGCACGTGCTCGACCACCTGAAGGCCCGCGGCTTCCTGCAGACCCACACCGATCTGGACGCCCTGAAGGCGCACATGGACGCCGGTCCGGTCACCTTCTACGTCGGCTTCGACCCCACAGCCGACAGCTTGCACATCGGCCACCTGCTGCCGGTGATGGCGATGGCGTGGCTCCAAGAGGCGGGTCACCGCCCGCTCGCCATCGTGGGCGGCGGCACGGGGCTCATCGGCGATCCGTCGGGCAAGACCAAGACCCGAGACATGCTCGACGACGCGGCCATCCAGCGCAACCTCGAGGGCCAGAAGGCGCAGCTCAAGCGCTTCTTGCGCCTGGCCGACCACGCCGACCGCGCGGCCGACGGCGAGGGGCTGGTGCTCAACAACGCCGACTGGCTCACCCCCCTCAACTACATCGCCTTCCTGCGTGACGTCGGCCGCCAATTCTCGGTCAACCGCATGCTGACGGCCGAGGGCATGCGCCAGCGCATCGACCGCAACCAGGGCCTGTCCTTCGTCGAGTTCAACTACCACCTGCTGCAGAGCTACGACTTCCTGGTGCTGAACCAGCAGCACGGCTGCACCCTGCAGCTCGGCGGCGACGACCAGTGGTTCAACATCCTGGGCGGCGTCGACCTCATCCGCCGGGTGGAGGGGGCCTCGGCCCACGCGCTCACCGTGCCGCTCATCATGACCGCCGACGGCAAGAAGATGGGCAAGACCGAGGCGGGCGCGGTCTTCCTCGACGCGGCCCAGGTCAGCCCCTACGACTACCACCAGTACTGGCTGAACGTGCACGACGCCGACGTGGGGCGCATGCTGCGGCTCTACACCAAGCTGCCCATCGCCGAGATCGAGCCCCTCGAGGCCCTCGACGGTCCCCAGATCCGGGTGGCCAAGGCGCGCCTGGCGTGGGAGGCCACCGCGCTCGTCCACGGCGCCGCCGAGGCCGACAAGGCCCGCGACGCCGCCGCGAAGGCCTTCTCGGGCGGCGTGAGCGCAGACATGCCCACCATCACCGCGGCGCTGCCGGCTCCGGTGGTCGAGCTGCTCGTGCAGGCCGAGCTGGCCAGCTCCAAGAGCGAGGCCCGGCGCTTCGTCAAGGGTGGCGGTGTGCGCATCGACGACGACAAGGTCTCCGACATCGCAGCCACGCTCGACCACCCCGCTGTGCTCTGGCGGGGCAAGAAGAAGGCCGTGCGCGTGGTCGAGGGCTGAGCCCGGCCTGCGCTCAGCAGGCGGGGTCGTCGAGGTCGCAGGCGGCGGCGTCGCGGGCAGGGCTCGGGGCGGGCGCCGCTGGCGCCCCGTCTCGCTCGGCCAGCCAGCCCTGAATGCCCTCGAGGAGGGGCTCGGCTGGGGTGTAGCCGCGCGCCACGAGCGCCCAGGTCTCGCCGTCGCGCACCATGAGCGTGGGGAAGCCCGCGACGCCCAGCTCGCGCGCGCGGGCGAACTCGGTGCGGGCGCCGTGCGCCAGAGCCGGGTCGGCGAGGGCCGCGACCAGGGCGGCCGGGTCGGGGACGACGCCGTCCGCGAGGCTGGCGTAGACCGTGGGGTCGGTGAGGTCGACCGCCTCGACGTAGAAGGCGCGCTGCAGCTTCGCGAGGAAGGGGAGTGCGCACGCGGCGTCTTGGCTGCGGGCTGCGATGACCGCCATGCAGGGCAGCAGCGTGTCGTAGAGCCAGCCGGTGCCCGCCCGGCGCTCGAGGGCGCCGTGGTCGAAGGGCTGGCCGGAGGCCTCCTCCACCTGGTGCCAGTGGTGTGCGATCGTGGCGGCCATGCCCCGATCGAGCGAGCGGGCGGCGTCGCCGGTCGCGAGGCCCCCCATGACCACCTGAACGGGCAGGCCGAGGGCGGACGACAGGTGACGGATGGTGGGGGAGAAGCCCCAGCACCACGAGCACATGGGGTCGGCGAAGTAGACGAGCGCGCGGTCGGACATGGGGGCCTCCTCGGGGGCTGCCTCGAGCCCTATCCCCGACGCCGTGCGGCTCGGTCGGGGCCGCGGGTGCGGGGCGCACAGGCGCATCGACCCCACGCCCCCGGGCCCGGCTTGGGCTCCGGTGGCGCGGATGCCCGCCGCAGCCTCGAGCAGGGCGCGGTTGTCGGCGGCGGTCTGGCGGTGGAGCCACCGGGGGGCGGCGAACTCGACCCAGGGCCGGTCGTCGGTGTTGAGCCGGGCGCCCGCCGACAGCCGGCCGACGCCTGCGGGGTCGAGCGTGGGGGAGAGGGGGCG
>JBDQIL010000172.1:0-7305 GCA_040264415.1 Myxococcota bacterium | reverse complement strand
CCCAGATATCGGCGGGGGGAACGGGCGGCGCGGGGGTCGGGGCCTGGCGGGCGCGGTGTGCGCTGCAGCCCGGGCATGACCAACACGGCCGGAGCCGGATCGTCCGGCGTCGGCTGCAGTAGCGCCCACGCGCCGGCACGTCAAGCCGCCAGGGCGCGCATCCGCTGCATCCGGTGGGCCCCGCTGGCGCGCCAGAATCGCCTCAGATCGTCGAGCAGCGCGCCGGTGTGCGGGTGGCGGCCGAGGTCGGCGCACAGCCCGGCCGCCAGCCGCCCAGCCTCGACGTAGCGCGAGGCCTCGTCCTCGCTCAGATCCGGTTGCAGACGTGCATCGCGGAAGAGGCGCGCGTGCCACTCCGCGGCCCGCTCCGGGCGGTGCAGGCGGGCGACCACGAACTTGTCCACCTCGGCCTGGGCCTCGAGCTCGAGCAGCCGCACGGGCTCGTCGCGACGCGATCGTTCGATCAGCAGGAGGAAGTGGCTGATGCCTTCGACGGCCGCACAGAGCGCGCCGAAGCAGCGATCGAGCGCGCGGGCGGGGGTGCCGGCCGCCTCGAGCGCCGCGCGGTGCTCCTCGTCGATCCACACCGCGAGGTCGAGGCCGTCGTCGGCCTCGCGCACCAGCACCCACTCGTCGGCCGGGCGGCGATCCTCCCCCATGACCTCGTCGAGCTGAGCGGCCGACACCAAGAAGGGCGCGATCGACGGCGCCCGCACCCGGTAGGTGGCTTCGAGCTGCTGCTGAAGGAGACTCAGCACGCGCGCCCCGGGCCCTGCGCGCGCATCGGCAGCAGCCCGAGCTCGCCGAGGCGGGCGGCCACCCGCGGGCTGCCGGTCGCGAGCCACTCTTCGTAGAGCCGCAGCACATCGACGTCGCGGTCGGCGCTGCCCTCGGCGAGGATGCCGTCGCGCACCTCACGGAGCAGGTCGGCGCAGGAGCTGAAGCTCAGGCTGAGCTCGGCGAAGATGGCGTCGAGCCCGCGGGCCGCGCCCACGAGCAGGTCGCGTGGGCCCTCGAGCAGGTTCGACAGGCGCTCATAGGCCGCCGATCCCATCTGCACGTAGTAGTCGATGCCCACCGCCCCGCGATTGAGGCTGTCGCGGAAGAAGCCCGCGGTCACCAGGGCCTTGTCGCCCAGCTCGCGGTAGCTGCGGATCGCCTCGACCCGGCTGCCCGATGCCGCGTGGATGTGCAGCTCAGCCAGGGTCTCGACCCGCTCGACCCGCGGCGGGGTGCGCGCCCGCTCGACCAGCAGGTTGGAGAGATAGAACACGCCCTCTTCGCTGACGGGGGCGTCGGTCTCGCGGACCGCTGCGCCGACGTGGCCGTGGAAGAAGTCGAAGAGGTTGTCGCTCGATGCGAGGTCCCGGCTGTTCATGGCGTCCTCCTGGTCTGAGATGGGTCGATCGGTCGGTTTTTCTCGCTCGAAGGGTTGACGGGGCGGAGGCAGTGACTAGGAGTGCGACCGCAGGACGACAGAGTGCGGCTCTGCCCTTTCTCTGCAGCTTCTTCCCAGACCGGCCAGCCCCGACCGCTATCGGGCGACTTCGCCCACTTGGTCGATGCTGTGCTCGCAATCACCCTACGGCCCCCCCACACGGAGGTTGAGGAAATGACCACCATCCGCCCCCTCTTCGATCGCGTCCTCGTAAAGCGCAACGACGAGCCCAAGAAGACCGCAAGCGGTCTGTTCCTGCCCGAGACCGCTTCGAAGGAGAAGCCGGTCGAAGGCACCGTCCTCGCCGTCGGCAACGGCCGCAAGGGCGACGACGGCAAGATCCAGCCCCTCGCTGTGAAGCAGGGCGACCAGGTTGTGTTCGGCAAGTACGCCGGCACCGAGATCAAGCTCGACGGTGAGGATCGCCTCATCTTGCGCGAAGACGACATCCTCGGCGTCATCGAGGGCTGATCCAGCCCCCCCGGGGGCCGCCCGCGTCGGGCGCCCCGGCTCCAATTCCTTCGCTTGAACTTCGCGAGCGGTCGCATCAGCGACCAGCGTCGCATCCCTTCATCTGAATCGCAACTACCGGAGAACATGACCATGGCTGCCAAGGAGATCCTCTTTGACGTGGACGCCCGCAACAAAGTGCTGCAGGGCGTCGACATCCTCGCCAACGCCGTCAAGGTGACGCTCGGCCCCAAGGGCCGCAACGTCGTCATCGAGAAGTCCTGGGGGGCGCCCGTCGTCACCAAGGATGGTGTCACTGTCGCCAAGGAAGTCGAGCTCGAGGACCGGTTCCAGAACATGGGCGCTCAGATGGTGAAGGAGGTCGCATCGAAGACCTCCGATGTGGCCGGTGACGGCACCACCACTGCGACCCTCCTGGCCCAGGTCATCTTCCGCACCGGCCTCAAGCTGGTCGCCGCCGGGCACAACCCGATGGGCCTGAAGCGCGGCATCGACAAGGCCGTCATCGCCGTGACCGAAGAGCTGCACAACCTCTCCCGCGAGGTGCAGGACTCCGCCGAGATCGCGCAGGTCGGCACCGTGTCGGCCAACGGCGACTCCGCCATCGGCGACATGATCGCCAAGGCCATGGACAAGGTCGGCAAGGAAGGCGTCATCACGGTCGAGGAGAACAAGGGTCTCGAGACCGAGCTGACCACCGTGGACGGCATGCAGTTCGACCGCGGCTACCTCAGCCCCTACTTCGTGACCGACGCCGAGCGGATGGAGACCGTGCTCGAGGATCCCTACATCCTCATCCACGAGAAGAAGATCTCCAGCATGCGCGACCTGATGAAGCTGCTCGAGAAGGTGCACCACACCCGGAAGCCGCTGCTCATCATCGCCGAAGACATCGAGGGCGAGGCCCTGGCCACCCTCGTGGTCAACAAGCTGCGCGGCACCCTGAACGTCGCCGCCGTCAAGGCCCCCGGCTTCGGTGACCGCCGCAAGCAGATGCTGGGCGACATCGCCACGCTGACCGGCGGCCAGCTGGTCGCCGAGGAGCTCGGCATCAAGCTCGACACCCTCGACATCGCCGACCTCGGCCAGGCCAAGAAGGTCGTCATCACCAAGGACGCCACCACCATCGTCGATGGTGAGGGCTCCTCCGACGACATCAGCGGCCGCATCAACCAGATCCGGCGCCAGATCGAGGAGACCTCGTCTGACTACGACCGCGAGAAGCTGCAGGAGCGGCTGGCCAAGCTGGCCGGCGGCGTCGCGCTGATCCGAGTCGGGGCGGCCACAGAGGTCGAGATGAAGGAGAAGAAGGCCCGCGTCGAAGACGCGCTGCACGCGACCCGCGCGGCCGTCGAAGAGGGCGTGCTGCCCGGTGGCGGCGTGGCCCTGCTGCGCGCCGGCAAGGTGCTCGACGCCCTCGAGGTGTCCGCCGAGCAGCAGTTCGGCGTCGACATCATCAAGCGCGCCATCCAGGAGCCCCTGCGCCAGATCGTCAACAACGCTGGCGGCGAAGCCTCCATCGTGGTGGACAAGGTGCTGAAGGGTTCGGGCGGCTACGGCTACAACGCCCGCACCAACGTCTACGAAGACCTGCTCGAGAGCGGCGTCATCGACCCCACCAAGGTCACCCGGTCCGCCCTGCAGAACGCCGCTTCGGTGGCCGGTCTGCTGCTGACCACCGAGGCCCTGGTGGCCGAGGCCCCCGACGACAGCGACAACGACGGCGGCCACAGCCACGCCCACTGAGCCCTGCTCGGTGAGCCGACGCCCCCGGGCGGCCTTCGGGCCTCCGGGGGCGTCCTGCGTTTGGCCCCGACGACGCGCGCCCCGGCCACGACCCTAGCGGTCGCGGGCAGGCCCCCGGCCCCAGGGGTACACCCGAAAGCCGATGGCGGCGTCCCAGCCCGGGCCCACGTCGGGGAGCAAGCGCAGCACCGGCGCCACCTCGACGAAGGCGTCGATGGCCTGGGTGTCGGGCAGCAAGCCGATGCCGACCGGGAAGCGGACGCCCACATTGCTGCGTCGATCGGCCTTGGCGTCGTTGCGCTCGGCGGCGCTCTGGTCGGCGAGCAGCAGGCGGCCGCCCACCCCCACGTAGACCGGGAAGCGCAGGCGTGGGGTCGCGGCGGCCTCCAGCAACCACACGTTGCGCACGTAGTCGCCGCTCAGGTGAAGGCGCCCCTTGGTCAGGCTCCACCCCACGGTGCCCTGCAGCAGGGTCCAGTCGCCGGGCCGGTGCGAGATCGCGATGCCCGCTGGATCCCCCAGGGCGACGCCCATGCCGAGGCCCTTGGGGTAGCCCTCGATGCCGCTGGAGCCGCGCTCACCGATCTCGCGCCCTTGGGCGCCGGCGGTAGAGCCCGCCGCCCCGAGGGTGAGCAGGAGGGCGACCAAGCGGACGCAGAGCCGGGGAGAGCGGGTCATCAGGGGGCTCCTTTGAGCTGGTCGTACAACGTCTCGTCGCTGTAGACGACGATCAGACGTCGGAGCACGCGACCCAAGGCGGGATCGCGGGCCCACGCCTGCCAGTCGGGGTCGGACAGCACGGTGCGAAAGTCGAAGCCGTGGCGCAAGGCGTCCAGCAGGTGGGTCTCGAAAGGACCGGCTTGGCCTTGTCGTCCGGCGAGGTGGGCCAGCCGAAAGTGTACCGCCCAGTGGTCGGGGCGCAGGCGCGCGGCTGCCTCGAAGTCGGCCCGGGCCTGGGCGACGTCCCCCTGAATCAGGTGGAGCTCGCCGCGGTCGTAGAAGGCCACCGCCAGCTCGGGATCGAGCGCGATGGCGCGGTCGTAGAGCCGCAGGGCCGGACCGATCTCCCCCATGCGGTTGGCCGCATAGGCCATCTCGTAGAGCACCAGCGACGCCGGCTCGACGCGATCGACGAAGCGGTCGCCGAAGGTGCGCACGTCTTCGAAGCGCCCACGGGCGTTGAGGGCCTCGAGCTCGGCCGCGGCAGCGCCGTGCACGACCGAGCGGTAGTCGGCGGGCGGCCGGGCCGCCGAGGCGGCACCGACCATCAGCATGGCGGCGGCGAGGGGCGGGATCACAGGGGCGCTCCAGCCTCGCCCCTATCGCGGACGCGGAGGGGTCGCTCAGTCGTCGCGACGGCGGCGCGCCACCAGACCTGCCAGCCCGAAGAGGGCCAGCGCGCCTCCTGCGGCGCCCCCATTCGAGGTGGCGCAGCCCCCACAGGCCGCCAGGTCGGTCGAGCCAGCCTGGGCCCCGTCGCCACCGTTCACGCCCACGTCGTCTTCACCGTCGGGCCCATCTTCGCCGTCGGCGCCGTCACCGCCGCCGTCGGACAAGCCGGTCACGCCGTACACGCAGACGTCGTCGATGTTCCAGCCGCCGAACTCGAGGCCGCCGTCGCTCTGGATCTCCCACCCCAGGGTGAGCAGGCCGTCTTCACCGATGGCGTCGGCGGGGACCTCGAGCGAGTGCAGGGCCCACTGCCGATCGGCCGTGTGCTCGTCGGCGGCGCTCGAGCCGTGGTTGGTCCAGATGACCGCGTCGTTGGCGGTGACCATGGCCTGGTCGTAGGTGGAGTCTTCGACGTTCAGCCACCGGCGGTACTGAATCACGATGCCGTCGTGGCCGGACACGTCGATGGGGATCGACTGCAGGCGGTTGTGCTTGTTGGCCTGGTAGGCGCCGTTGTAGTTGCCGCCCCCCAGATCGTTGCCCCACACCCGGCTGCCGCTGTAGGCGAAGTCGGGGTCTTCGGACATGCCGCGCGGGCGGTCCCACATCCAGTCGTCGGCGCCCTCCTGCTCGGAGCCGGCGACCAGCTCGTGGCTGTAGCCGCCGTCGTCGTCTTCGAAGTCCTCGCAGTAGATCTGCTCGAGGTCGCCCACCACGAAGGTGAACGGCGCGATGGCGCCGCCCGGCGGCACGGTGGCCACCGACACCTCGCCGTCGGTCGCGTACTCCATGTCTACGTAGTACTGCACGATGGCGGGGGAGTCGGCGACCGCCGGGATGGCCCCCGACACGCCCTCGGTGTCGGCGTCGAGGGGTGCGGTCTGCCAGGTGGCGCCGTCGTCGGTGGAGAAGTGGACGGTGCCGCCCTCGGGCTCAGCCGACGCACAGGACTCGGCGAAGATCAAGACGTCAGCCAGCAGCGGGTATTCGCTGGCGTCGGCGCTCTGGTTCTCCAGGGTGTCCATGGCCAACCCGACCAAGCCACCGCCGCTGCCAGAGGGGCCGAGCCCGTGGAGCTCGAAGGCCTCGATGAGGGTGCAGAGGTTGGGCGTGCCGTCGGAGAGGTCGCCGTTGTCGTCGTCGGCCACCACTGCGTCGTCGTAGGAAGTGGCGAGCTCGGGGTTCTGCTGGAGGGTGCGGGTGTACAGCTCGGAGGTGAGGCCGTAGGCCACCTCGTCGCCCACCTCGTCTTGGAGCAGGCCCCACAGGTCCCAGAACGCACCCGCGAAGATCAGGCCGTCTTGGTGGACCTCGCCCGAGACGTCATCGGGGTACCGGTAGTCGGTGTCGACCCGGCGGATGCCGCTGCCGCTCTCCATGAAGTAGGGCGCGACGATGGGGTCTTCGCTGAAGAGGAAGGCCAGGATGTCGCCGGCTCCTTCACCGATCGAGCCATCGACGTAGGACGAGTAGGCCGCGTAGTAGTGGAAGCCGTGGCCCCACTCGTGGTGGTTGACATCGCGGATGCGGCCGGTGTTGTTGCACCCGCTGCCCGCACGGTAGAAGTTGACGTTGCCGTCGTAGTAGGCGTTGCAGGACGAGGCGATGTTGACGGTGGAGACCAGCTTCTCATCGGAGAGGGTGACATCGGGGGCGTAGTCGAGCGACCAGTCCCGCACCTCGTGGAGGAAGACCCAGGTGTCGATCTCGGCCTGGGTGGCGTCGGTGTCGGTCCAGGTGACCTCGCCGCCGCCCCAGCTCAGAGCGGCGTCGCTGCCGCGGTCGTTGTCGACCCGGAAGTGCGGACCGTCGAACTCGGCGGTGACGGTGCCGTCGAGCTCGTAGCCGCCGCCCACGTCGGTGGTGTCGGAGCCCGAGCCGCCTGCGATGGACAGCGACGGGAGCGCCGAGACCGTGAAGTCGCCGTCGACGGTGCGGGTGTCGTGCTCGCCGTAGACCGAGCCGAAGTAGCGCACCTGGTTGTGGACGTTGAGCAGCTCGCCGGTGTGGGCATCGACGAAGCTGACCCACTTGCCGCGCACGTCGAGGAGGTCGCGGTCTTCGCCGGTCTCGGTGCGCACCATCCACACGAGGCGGTGGGTGAGCTCACCGCCGAGGTCGAGCGGGAGCACCGCGAGCGTGGCCCCCTCGACGTCGTGCACCGCGTCGGGGTGGGGGCCGGCGCCGATGGCGACGTCGTAGGCGTCGCGGGCGCTCAGGGTGGGGGTCGCGTCGACGCTCTGGGCGTCGGGGTAGGT
>JBDQIL010000171.1:0-7309 GCA_040264415.1 Myxococcota bacterium | reverse complement strand
GCACCATCGTCGATACGTGGTGGCAGACCGAGACGGGGGGCATCGCCATCACGCCCATCGCGCCGGCGACGCCCACCCGCCCGGGCAGCGCCAGCCTGCCCAACCCGGCGATCGTCCCGGTCCTCCTCGACGATGAGGCGCGCCCCATCGTGGGGCCGGGGGAGGGGCGGCTCTGCCTGGCCCAGCCCTGGCCAGGGCTGGCCCGCACCGTCTGGGGCGACCACGCCCGCTACGTCGCGACCTACTTCACGACCTTCCCCGGCCTGTACTTCACCGGCGACGGCTGCAAGCGCGGCCCCGACGGCTACCACTGGATCACCGGGCGGGTCGACGACGTGCTCAACGTGAGCGGGCACCGCATGGGCACCGCCGAGTTCGAGGCGGCGCTGGTCACGCTCGACGCGGTGGCCGAGGCCGCGGTGGTGGGCTTCCCCCACGACCTCAAGGGCCAGGGCGTCTACGCCTATGTGGTGCTGCAGCCCGAAGCGGTCGGGGCAGACCCCGACGCGCTCGCCGTCGCCGTGCGGCGGGCCTGCCGGAGCGTCATCGGTGCCCACGCCCGCATCGACCGCGTGCAGGTGGTGCCGGGCCTGCCCAAGACCCGGTCAGGCAAGGTGATGCGCCGCATCCTGCGCAAGGTGGCCGAGCGGCAGCCCGACGCCCTCGGAGACACGTCCACCCTCGCCGACCCAAGCGTGGTGGACGCCATCGTCGCGGGCGCGTGGCAGCCGTGAGCGCGCTCGCCCTGGCGCTGGTGGCGGCTGCGCTGGCCGGTGATCCCTGCCCCATCCCGGTGCGCTTCGCGGCGGCCCCACCCTCGTGGCGCGACGGCCCTGCCGACCTCGCCGCCCTGCAGTCCGAGCGGCGCTGGTTCGGGCTGACGTACCGGGAGCGAGGGGGGCAGGTCGTGGTGGTGGCCACCGCCGCAGGCAGCCCCGCCGCCGCAGTGTTGGCTCCGGGCGACCTCGTGGTGACCGCCGCGGGCGCTCCGGTGGCGTCGAAGTCCGATCTGGACGCGGCCTTCGATTCGGTGGACGACGCGGGGTCGCTCGCGCTGACGGTGTCCCGAGACGGCGCCACCCGGTCGGTCGCCCTCTCCCGCGGGCGCGCCGACCCCCTCCTCTTCGGCCTGCTCGACCACACCCGCGCGCAGGGCTGCCGAGACACGGGGCTGGCCGCGCTGACCCCAGCCCAGGCCCGAGCGGTCGAGGCGGCCGCGGTCGACGCGGGGCGCGCCTTTCGGTGCGACGACGCCCACGCGGCCCTGGCCCCGGTGGGCCTCGAGCCGGGCACCGTGGTGTTGGTGCGCGGTGGGCGCCGGGTGCTCCTGACGCTGCCCGGCTGGGCCACCCGCTGCGTGTCGGTGGCCGACACCGACGGCGCCGGGCTCACCCCGGAGCGCCTGTCGAGCCTGCTCGACGCGCTGACCGGCGCCTATGTCGCCGACCGCCACGCCAACCCCTGACCGGCGGGCGCCCGCGGCTAGACGAACCGCTCCGCGCCGCCGCCGTCACCGGTGTCGTCGGGCGCCGGCAGGTACTCGGGGTCGAGCAGCCCGGCGATGTGCGCCATCACCACGTCTGTGCCGGCCTGAAAGGCCTGGCCGTGGCGCTGCGAGGCCGAAAGCGCGAAGGGGGTGAAGGCCTCGCGCACGCGCAGGGGGCCCAGCTCGGGGCCGTCGGGTTCGAGCACGTCGCCCACGCGGTAGACCACCCGGCCGCCCACCGACCACGGGCTGTCGCCGGGGTAGATGCGGTCGCTGCCGTTGCAGCCGATGGGCACGATGGCGGCGCCGAGGTGCCAGGCCGCTTGGATGAGGCCGGTGTGGCCGGGGCCCAGGCGCTTGCGCCGGGTGCCCTCCGGGAAGACGAGCACGTGCAGCCCCACGTCGAGCGCGTCACGGTTGAGGCGCATCACCTCGTCCATCATCGCGGCGAAGCGAGCGCGCTGGGCGGTGGCCCACGCCTCGGCGCCGCCGGTGTCGGCGAGCCACTTCGCGACGCCGGCTGGCATCGCGGTGACGGTCTTGCCGTCCACGAGGGCCCGCAAGGCCCGGTACTCGTCTCCGCTGGGGGCCCGCCCGGTGCCGCGCTGGAAGTCCACCGACACCACATAGCCGCGGCTGGGCAGCGGGATGTTGCCTGTCTGGTCCATAAACCAGGCCATCAAGGGGTTCTGGTAGTACTTGCCCTTCACCCAGGTCGCCGTGTAGCGCATGCGCCGCTGGTGCATGCGCACCTGCAGCGGCCAGTAATTGTACCGGTCGGTGTGGTTCATCGCGAGGAAGACCGACCGGTCCTGGGGGATGCGCTCGAAGCCGTCGATGACCACCTCCGTCTTCCGGGGGAAGCGGTAGTCGAGGGCCAGGATGGCCGCGACGACCTTCTGCCCCGTAGGGACGCGGCGGAGCTGGATGCGCTGGAGGCGGGCGAGGTCGAGCATGGATGCAGGATACCGCGCGCCGCCCCTTCACAGGGCTCAGGACGCGGCTTCGGCCGCCACGTCGCGGGCGGCGGCCACGAGCAGGAGCTGCCGCAGGGGGCCTCCGTCCACGGCGGCCTGGGTGGCGGCGCGCAGGGCGGCGCTGCGGATGCCGGCGCCGGTGAGCGGCCACCGGGCCAGCGCGTCGAGGTCGACGTCGTCGGAGAGCGGCGCGCTGTCGGGGAGCATGGCGCCCCACAGCGCCCGGCGCTCCGACTCGGCCGGCGGCTCGAAGCCGATCCGCCACGACAGCCGGCGCGCCAGGGCGGGGTCGAGCTGCTCGGGCAGGTTGGTCGCGAGGAGCACCAGCCCCGGGTACTGGTCGATGAGATCGAGCAGCACGTTGGTCATCGACTGATCGTGGCGAGAGGTGCCCGGCGCGTCGCGGCGGCCCAGCAGGCTGTCGGCCTCGTCGAGCAGCACCACCGCCCGCATGGCCCGGGCCGCCTTGAACAGGTCCTCGAGGTTGCGCTCGGTGTCGCCCACCCACTTCGACAGCAGGGTCGGGGCGCGGGCCACGCGCAGGGGCCGGTTCAGCTCGCCGGCCAGCGCCTCGGCGCACAGGGTCTTGCCCGTGCCGGGCGGGCCGTGCAGCAGCGCGGCGACGCCGGTCTGCTCGGTGCGGGGGCCCCCCACCCGCCAGCGCTGGAGGATGAGGCGCCGGCTGCGCACGGCGGCGAGCAGCTGCTCCACGGCGCGACGCTGGGGCGCGGCCAGCACGAGGTCGTCCAGCCGGGCCTCGGGCACCACCACCGGGCGCCCCTCGGCGTCCACCTGCGACAGCTGCGCCCCCGCCCCGGCCTCGAGGTGGCGGTGGAGGATGCGCGCGTCGTCGCCCGGGGCCTCGTGTACGGCCGCTGCCACCGCGGTGAGCACTGCGTTCTTGATCAGCCCGCCCGTCAGCTCGAAGCGGGAGGCCAGCGCCCGCAGGTCGACGTCGGGGTCGAGCGGGGCGCGGTCGGGCAGGTGGCGGCGCCAGATCTCCTCGCGCTGGGCGCGGTCGGGCGGCGGAAACTGCACCCGAACCAGGATGCGCCGTGCCAGCGCCTCGTCGAGCTCTTGCGGCAGGTTCGTGGCCAGCATGGCGACCCCCTCGAAGCGCTCGAGCTCGGTCAGCAGCAGGGTCATCAGCAGGTTCCCGCGGCGGGCGCGGCTCGCGAACAGCGCCTCGCACTCGTCGAAGAAGAGCACGGCGTCCTGCAGGCGGGCCTCTCGAAACAGCCCCGGCAAGAAGCGGTCGGCCTCGGCGTGGTCGAGGAAGGTGGGGATGTCGACGTTGAGCACCCGCTTGCCCATGTGGGCGGCCACGCCGTGGGCGGTCATGGTCTTTCCGGTGCCGGGGGGCCCCCAGAACAGCATCATCGTGCCGCGGCCATACCGGATGCAGTCGTCGAAGCCCCAGGCCTGCCGGGCGGCCTTGTAGCGGTCGTGCCGCTCGACCACCGAGAGGATGCGCGCCTTGTCGGCGGCGGGCAGCACCACCTGGTCGAGGCGGGCGCGGGGCTCTTCGATGCTGCTGAACTCCAGCATCTCGTCTTCGAGCTCGGTGCGCCCGGTCAGGAAGGCGAAGGTGCGGGTGGTGATCTCCAGGTCGGCGGTGAGCAGGTCCTTGGCGTTGCTCATGCGGCCGTGCATTCCCGTGGTGACGAGGTCTTGGCCGATGAGGGCTGCGCCGCGCCCGAACATGCTGCGCCGCTCGATGCGCTCGATCATCGACAGACCCAAGAAGGCGAAGACCGCCTCGACCGTCACCGAGCCGTAGACGTCTCCGCCCGTGACGCTGCCGATCAGCTCGTCGAAGGACTGCGAGAAGCAGGGGGCCATGGTGAGCAGCAGCACGGCGCGCTCGAAGGGAGAGAGGTCGCAGCGCTCGCAGAGCTGATCGAGGGCGAGCTGCGGGCGGTCGGAGGCGCGGTGTTCGGCCAGGCGGGCGTCGAGCGCGGCCCGCAGCTCCTCCTCCACCTGCTGTGCTTGGCGCGCGCGCCGCAGCAGCATGCGGGGCGACAGCTCGTCGGTGGCGCTGTACCGGCGGCGGGGCGGCGGGGCGTCGTGCTCCAGCCGCTCGAGGGAGGCCTCTGCGCTGAGGCGGCGGCAGCGGGCCTCGATCCAGCGCAGCTCCTCCTGCAGATAGGCCAGGTTCGAGGAGAAGGGGCCGGGTTCGGGGAGGCCGGGCGAGAGGCGCGAGACGATGGACGGCAGGGCGGCGTGGGATTCCATGGGGAGCTCCGGGGTGGGTGGATGCGCCGGGCCGATGGCTCGACGGGCTACACGGACCCCGTCACCCAGGGTGCGGCACGCTACGTGCCGGACTGAGCGAACGCTGGAGCCCCCATGAGCCGCCCCGACCAGCCCCTCGCCCTCAACCTGGCGCGCGTGGTGCAGCGCCTGCTGCTCGATCCCCGCGGTTGGCGGGTGGACCGCTTGGTGAGCGAGCTCAACATCCAGCCGCGCACCTACCGCAAGTACCGGTCGCTGCTGCAAGACCACGCCGACCTGCTCATCGACCCGTCGGGCCGGTGGCGGGTGGTCGAGGTGCGCGAGGGAGAGGCCCGATACCTGCGGCTCGCGGGCGACGACGCGCCGGCCGAGGCCCGTGACGGCTTTCTGGGTCAGGTGGCCGCCTTCTGGATGGCTCGCCAGGTCTTCTCTTTCGCCGACGACACCGATCTGCAGCGCGCGCTCGACGGGGCCTGGGCCGACCTCAAGGGCGCGGTGCGCGACCGCAGCTTCACCCTCGGCCACCTGCTGCGCGACGTCGATCGCATGATCTATGCGGTGCCCGACGCGCCCAAGTCGTACGCCGACAGCCAGGACGTGCTCTCGGCGCTGCTTCGTGCGCTCTTCTTCACCCGACGGGTCGAGCTGGCCTACCGCGGCCTCAGCGGAGAGCCGCGCACCCACGACCTCTGCCCGCTGAGCCTCGTGGCCTGGCGGTCGTCGCTGTACCTCGTGGGGGCCTATGAGCCCGACGGCCGCCCCTACCTGTTCGCGGTCGAGCGCGTGTCGGCCGTGACCCCCACGCGGCAGCGCTTCCGCTACCCCGCCGCCCGTGACTACGACCCCGCTGAGCTGTTCGAGGGCAGCTTCGGCATCTGGCAGGCGCCCGACGCGCCGCCCGAGCGCATCCACCTGCGCTTCGCGCCGCGGCCCTGGCTGCACCGCATGTTGCGAGAGCGCACCTGGCACCCCACCCAGGAGTTCTCGCCGACCGACGGGGGCTGGCTCGAGATGACCTTCACGGTGCGCGGGCGGGTCGAGGTCGTGCCGTGGGTGCGCAGCTTCGGCGACGACGTCGAGGTGGTCGCGCCGGCGGGGCTGCTCGATGGCTGATCGGACGCCCGGCGCCCGGTCGGGTCAGGGGCGCTTGAGCACCACGGTGACGCGCCGGTTTCGCGCCTGGTTCTCGGGGATGGGCCGTCCGTCGACGTCTCGGTTCTGGGCGATGGGCAGGCTGGCGCCGTAGCCCACCACCTTGACCCGCTTGGCGGGCACGCCGGCCGCCTCGACCACCGTGGCCAGCGACGCGGCGCGCAGCGCCGACACGTCCCAGTTCGATCGCAGCGCGCCCCCTGCGACCGCGCTGTCGTCGGTGTGCCCCTCGATCTCGATGGTGTGGCCCGCCTCGGCCTGCGCGGCCACCTCGTTGACCACGCCCTGCACGGCGGGCAGCGTGTCGGCCCGTAGGGCCACCTGGCCCGGCGCGAAGAGCACCTCGCCGGTGAACGTGACCGACAAGCCGCGGTCGTGCTGCTCGACCGACACCTGGTCACCGAGCCCCGCGGCCTTCACCGCCGATTCGAGCGAGGCCGTGGTGGGGTCGGGCGCGTCCGCGACCTGCGCCACCCCGTCTCCGGTCGCCCCCATCTCTCTCGCGCCGAACTCGGCAGCGATGGCGTCGGTGGCCGCGTCGAGTCCCGCCTCGCCCTGCGAGGCGATGGTGAAGAGCATGACGAAGAAGGCCATGAGCAAGGTGATGGCGTCGGCATAGGTCGTGAGCCAGTCTTCGCTGGCGTCCTCTGCCGGTGCAGCGGGTCGGCGCCTCATGCGGCGGCCGTTCGGCGGCGCTCGTAGCGGATGGCCGGGTCGAGGTAGCCGTTCATGCGGTCGGCGATGAACTGGGGCGGGCGCTGGTGGGCCAGCAATATGAAGCCCTCGGCCATCAGGGACTGCTGAAACCGACGGATCTCCATGCGCTGTTGGGCCTTGCTGGCGGCCGGGAGGAACACCAGCCGGCTGAGCAGCACCCCGTACAGCGTGGTGACCAGCGCGACCGCGAGGCCCACGCCCAGCTGCGAGATGTCCGCCCCGATGCCCTCGAGCATCACGATGAGGCCGATGAGCGTGCCCACCATCCCGAAGGCCGGGGCGGCGCTCCCCATGGTCTTGAGCACGCCGACCGGCGCCATGTCCCGCTCGAAGCTGGCGTCGATGGCGCCCTCGAGGGTCTCCCGGATCACCTCGGGATCGTAGTCGCGCAAGAGCAGATCGAGGCCGTAGAGCACGAACGGGTCGTGGGGCTGCTCCTCGATGCTGCGCTCGAGACCGGGCAGCCCGCCGCTCTTGAGGGCCTCGCCCCACGTCACCACCCGGGCGACGGTGCCGGGCAGGGCCTCCCGACCGGCCTTCGGCGCAAAGATCAGCCCCGCGAGCTGGCCGAATGCGAGGCGCACGTAGCGAGCTTGAAGCTGATGAACGCGGAGGCGATGGTTCCGCCTGCCACGATGAGGAGGCTCGGCACGCTCACGAAGGTGGCGGGGTTGTCGGCCGACATCAGGATGGCGCCGAGCAACAGCAAGACGCCGGTGAAGAACCCGAGCAGGGTGGGGAT
>JBDQIL010000170.1:0-7311 GCA_040264415.1 Myxococcota bacterium | reverse complement strand
CGGGCGCTGCGGGCGCCATCGACGTCGATGAGGCGATCATCTCGGCCCGCTACGGCTTCCTCGACCAGCAGGGGGCCACGCTCGCCGGCCGTCGCCAGCGCCGCCCCTGGACCGAGCGCCTCGACCGCGCCCTGCTGCACCCCGTGTGGGGCTTCGGGGTCTTCCTGCTGCTGATGACCACGGTGTTCCAGGCGCTCTTCTCGGGCGCCGATCCGCTCATCGGGGTCATCGAGGGGGCCGCCGACGCGCTCGCGGGGCTCGCCCGCGACCTGCTTGGCCAGGGGCTGGGCGCCGATCTCGTGGTCGAGGGGCTGGTCGGCGGGGTGGGCAACGTGGTCGTGTTCCTCCCCCAGATCATGCTGCTGTTCCTCTTCATCGGCGTGCTCGAGGACTCCGGGTACATGGCCCGCGCCGCGTACTTGATGGACCGCGTGATGCGGTCGCTGGGCCTGCACGGGCGCGCGTTCGTGCCGATGCTGTCGGGCTACGCCTGCGCGGTGCCCGCGATCCTGGCGACCCGCACCATGGAGCGCCAGCGCGACCGGCTGCTCACCATGCTGGTGGTCCCCCTGATGTCGTGTTCGGCGCGGCTGCCGGTCTACACGCTCATCATCGCGGCCCTCTTCCCGCCCGACCGTCTGCTGGGCGTGGTGCCCACCCAGGGGCTGTTGATGGTGGGCATGTACCTGTTCAGCACGCTGGTGGCGCTGACCGCGGCCGGCGTGCTGTCGCGCACGGTGCTCAAGGGCCCGCGCGTGCCGCTCATCCTCGAGCTGCCGCCGCTCCGGGCGCCGTCCGTGGGCTCGGTGCTGCGCCTCATGTGGTCGCGGTCGCGGGTGTTCTTGACCGACGCGGGCACGGTCATCCTGGTCTGCACCGTGGCGCTGTGGGCGCTGCTCAAGTTCCCGGCCTTGCCGCCACCCGAGCCCACGCCGCCCGCCGTCGAGCTGTCCGAGGCCCAGCAGGTGGCCTGGCAGGCCGCCGCCCTCGAGCACAGCGCGGCCGGCCGCATGGGCAAGGCGCTCGAGCCGGCCATCCGCCCCCTCGGCTTCGACTGGAAGATCGGCGTGGGGCTGATCGGCGCCTTCGCCGCCCGCGAGGTCTTCGTGAGCACCATGGGCCTCGTCTACGGCGTGGGCGACGACGTCGACGAGGAGAGCCTCTCCCTTCGCGACGAGCTGCGCCAGGAGCGGCGGGTCGACGGCGAGCCGGTCTACACGCCGCTGGTGGGCCTGTCGCTCATGGTCTTCATCGCGCTGGCGGCCCAGTGCATGTCCACCTTGGCCGCCGTGAAGCGCGAGACCGGCGGCTACCGCTGGCCGGTGTTCCTGTTCGTCTACATGACGGCCCTGGCATGGGTCGCCAGCTTGCTGGTCTACCAGTGCGGGCGGCTGCTGGGCTTCAGCTGACCGCCCGCCCGGCGCGGGTCACTCGGCCGGCAGGAACACCGGGCTGCGGGTCTGGATGGTGCGGGTGAGCCGGTCGATGAACTCGGCCCGTGGCATCGTCTCTTGGGCCCGCTCGCCGTAGCGCCGCAGCGTGACGGTGCCGTCATTCACCTCGTTCTCGCCGATGATGAGCGCGCTGGGCACCTTGTCGGTGGACACGTTGCGGATCTTCTTGCCGATGCGGTCGCCCGAGGTGTCGAGCTCGGCCCGCACCATGTGCTCCATGCGCAGCTCGTCGAGGATGCCCTGCGCGTAGTCGTTGAACCGGTCGGCCACGGTGAGCGCGCGCACCTGGATCGGCGCGAGCCAGGTGGGGAAGGCCCCGCCGAAGTGCTCGATCAGGAAGGCGATGAAGCGCTCGTGGGTGCCGAGCGGCGCCCGGTGGATGACGTAGGGGTGATGCTCCTCGTTGTCGGCGCCCGTGTAGGTGAGGTTCAGGCGCGGGGGCACGCCGAAGTCGAGCTGGTTGGTGCTCGCGGTCTCCTCGCGGCCGGTCACGGTGCGAAACTGCACGTCGATCTTGGGGCCGTAGAAGGCCGCCTCGCCCTTGACCTCCTTGAACGGCACGCCCGACTTCTCCATGGCCTTGCGCACCACGTCCTGGGCGCGCTCCCATCCCTCGGGGTCGTCGATGTACTTGTCCTTGCCCTTGGGGTCGTCCGGATCCCAGGTGGAGAAGCGCATGTAGTAGTCGGACAGGCCGAGGATCTCGTAGAGGTCGGCGTGCAGCCGCATCACGGCGAGGAACTCGTCTTCGGCTTGCTCGGGCGTGCAGTAGATGTGGGCGTCGTTCATGCACATGCCGCGCACCCGGAGCAGCCCGGAGAGCGAGCCGGAGTCCTCGTAGCGGTGGCACAGGCCGTACTCGGCCAGCCGCAGGGGCAGGTCGCGGTACGACCGCTTGCGAGCGTCGAAGATCTTGTGGTGGTGGGGGCAGTTCATGGGCTTGAGCGCGTAGGACTCCTTGACCACCTCGACCGCGCCGTCGGGGCCCTCCCGGGTCTCCTTGAGCTCCATCAGCGGGAACATGCCGTCGGCGTAGTAGGGCAGGTGCCCGGTGCGGTAGTACAGGTCGGCCTTGGTCAGGACCGGCGTGGAGACCCGCTGGTAGCCGCGCTTGAACTCCATCTCCTTGGCCAGCTTCTCGAGCTCTTCGCGGATGGCCGTGCCGTGGGGCATCCACAGCGGGAGGCCCTTGCCCACCTCCTCGTCGATCACGTAGAGGTCGAGCTGGGCGCCCAGCTTCTTGTGGTCGCGCTCCTGCGCCGACTTCCACGCGGCGACGTGGGCCTCCAGCTCCTCCTTGGTCGCGAAGGCCCAGGCGTAGATCCGGGTCATCATCGCGTTGTCGGAGTTGCCCCGCCAATAGGCGCCCGCGAGCGACCGCAGCTTGAAGCCGCCCTTGGGCAGCCGGCGGGTGGAGTCGACGTGGGGGCCCTCGCACATGTCGAGGAAGTCGCCGTTCTGGAAGAAGCTGAGCTGCTCGATGCCCTTCTTGGCGAAGAGCTCCTCGGCGTACTCGCGCTTGTAGGGCTCGCCCATCTCGTCGAGGCGGGCCATGGCGGCGTCGTAGTCGAGCGACTCTT
Source organism: Myxococcota bacterium (assembly GCA_040264415.1). GTDB lineage: Bacteria > Myxococcota_A > UBA796 > UBA796 > UBA2385 > M30B51. The sequence continues at coordinate 4,277 of JBDQIL010000170.1, read as the reverse complement.
GCTCGAAGCGCTGGTTCTTCTTGATGATGCGCTTCATCTGCCGCTCGATCTCCGGGAAGTCGTCCTCGGAGAGCGGCTCGGACAGGATGAAGTCGTAGTAGAAGCCGTCAGCGATGGGGGGGCCGAAGCCCAGGGTCGAGCCCGGTCGAACCTCGAGCACGGCCTGCGCGAGCACGTGCGCGAGGCTGTGACGGATTCGGTAGAGCTCGTCGCGGTCCTGTTCGCCCTGATGTTCCATGGCTCGGCCTCCCGGTCGCTGGTGGTCGGGTGGCCTATCCAGACGGGGGCGTCGAGGCATTGACCCGGCGCGAGTCCGCGGGGGGCGGGCGGATGGAAGCCTGCCGGCGCCGCGCCCGGCGCGGCCGCGGGCGGAGGGCCGCCAGTGACCCCCGTGCGGCGGCCCGGGATCAGCGCGCCGGCGCCCCGCCCGGGTTGGCAGGGTCGGGTTCGGCTGCCTCGATCCGGACGCAGTCGCGGCCGGCGTCCTTGGCGGCGTAGAGCGCGGCGTCGGCGCGCGCGAGGAGCGTCTCCACCGTGTCGCCGGCGCGCACCGTCGACACGCCCACGCTGGCGCGCACCGGGATCACGGCGCCCGCCCACTCCACCTCGATGTCACGGATGGCCTCCACGACCCGGTGGGCGGCCAGGAGCGCGCCAGCGGGGCCGGTGTCGGCCAAGACGATGAGGAACTCCTCGCCGCCGTAGCGTCCGGCCTGGTCGGTCTGACGCAGGACGCCCGTGGTGGCCTCGCCCACGGCCCGAAGCACCGCGTCCCCCCCGAGGTGGCCGTGGGTGTCGTTGACCTCCTTGAAGTGGTCGATGTCGAACAAGAGCACGCTGGTGACACGGTCGCTCCGCCGCCCGCGCTGCAGCTCATGGGTCAGCGCCCCGCAGATGGTGCGACGATTGAGGAGCTGCGTCAGGCTGTCTGTGCGGGAGATGCGCTTCAGGCGCTCGTGGGCCGCGCGCCGCTCGCGCTCGGCCTGGATGGCGGCCGTCTCGTCGCTGATCGAGAGGCAGATCAGGTGTTCGCCGACGGCGTCCGCCACGCGAGACAGCGTGCAGGTCTGCTGGATCCAGGTGGCGTGGCCTTGGAGCGGGGCCGCGCGCCGGAGCGGCAGCAGCGCGCCGTGCACCCGGGCGTCGAAGAACGCCTGGTGGCCGAGCAGCAACACCTGGCGGACCTTTCGCTTCATCGACCGCAGCGGCGTGTCGGGGAAGAGGTGGTCGAGGCGCTGACCCACGGCCTCGTCTGCGGAGATGCCGCTCGCGTCGGACATCCACTGGTTCCAGAGGCGCACCCGCAGGTGGGCATCCTGGTGGTGGATGCCCACCGCCACTCGCTCGACCGCCGCCGCGAGCAGCACCGCGCCGTCGACGTCGGGTGCCGGTGTGACGCGGTCCTCGCTCACAGGACCATCCCCAACCCCTCGTTGTCGTCGGCGAAGAACGCGTCGAGCATCTGGTCGAGCGTTCGACGGAGCCACGCCATCGACTCGTGCGACAGCACGAGGAACAGGCAGCTCTCGAAGCGGGTGTCCTCCACCGAGAAGCGCGTGTGGATCACCAGCAGCTCGGCGTCGGGCGCCTGCGGTACGTCGAGCTCGTGGAGCGGTCGGGCGAAGAGCGCCAGCCGCGGCGGCCGGTAGCGGACCGACGTGCCCAGCTGCGCGGCGAGGTGCCCGATGCAGGCCCCCACCAGCAGGTTGCCGATCTCGAGCGTGGCGTCCTTCTCTTCGGCCTCCGTGGGCTCGTGCTGGGGGTCGGCGAAGAGGCCCCACGCGTGGGCGCCCCGTTCGGCCCGCATCACCAGGATGGCCTCGCCGCGCAGATCGGGCTGGAAGGCCTGCTGCACCACGTGCACCTGACTCCCGCTGCCGAACCGCTCTCCGAGCCAGCTCACCGCCTCCGCCCGCCGAACCGTCGACACCTGCGGCGGGCTCAGCACGACGAAGCGCCCCATCAACGCGGCGAGGGGCGCCGCCGCCTGCCCGAAGGCGATGTTGAGCAGCTCGCAGACATAGCCGGCCTGGTCGGCGCTCAGCATGCGATGCGCCGTTGAGTGTGCTCGATGAGCGCTTCGATCCGAGCGCGGTCGAAGGGCTTGTGGATGAACGTGAACGCCCCCGCCTCGATGCACCGCTGTCGGGCCAGCGGCTGCACGTCGGCGCTGATGACGGCCACGTGGGCGTCTGAGTCGAGCTGGAGGATGGCGGCGCAGGCCTCGTAGCCGTTCATCACGGGCATCGTGAGGTCCATCAGCACCAGGTCGAAGCGGCGCGCGGTGTAGAGCTCGACCGCTTGCAGGCCATCCTCGGCCTCTTCCACCTCGAGGGGCGAGACGTGTCGCAGCATGCGCCGCATCAACCTCCGAGAGATGGACGAGTCATCGACGATCAGAATTCGCATCCAGAAGCCTCCCGCGGTGCCAACACCACGCTGCAATCGGTATACGGACGGCGTCCTCGGAAGTTGAGGCCGCCTGCCGGGACCCCCCCCGTTTTCGATTCGGCGGGGGCTCAGTCGGGGGTGCCGACCTCTGCGCCGTCTGCGCCCTTTGTGCCCTTTGCGGCGGGACCGCGCTTGAGCCGGCGCTGGATGATGGGGCCCATCGCAGCAGACTTCTGCGCGACGTGGCCCGCCGAGGGGTCGTCGTGCCAGCTGTAGACCTCGCCCGCGTCGAGGGTCTCGCGGGCCTCTTCGTTGCCGGGGATCGCGGGCCGCCGCACCACCTCGGTGCGCGCCTCGAGGGTGCGCACGTAGCCGTTCTGCAGCTTCAACTCGACGGTGTAGAAGCCCGCCGGCACGTCGCGGATGATGCCCGACTTGAGGGGGCCGATGCGCCCGACGGAGAGGCCGCCGATGGTGACGTCGGCGTACGAGGTGGACTCGTTTCGAACCGGCAGGTCGCCGGAGGTGGGGAGCTTGGTGAGGCGCAGGCGCTCTTCGCGGAGGCGGGCGCGCACGGTGGCGGCGTCTGCGACCTCGGCCGTCTCTGCCTCGTCGTCGGCCGCCTCGGGCGCCAGGCGCTCGGCGATCAGGAACTCGACGCGTCGGTTCGCCGTGCGGGCCTCTTCGGTGACGGCCTTGACGCGCGGATCGGTCTCACCCTTGCCCAGCGCCTCGAGGCGCTCCGCCGCGACGCCCCGGTCGACCAGCTTCACGAGCACTGCCGCAGCCCGGGCCTGCGAGAGCTCGAGGTTGAAGTCGTCCTCACCGACGTCGTCGGTGTGGCCCTCGACCGTGACCTTCGTGACGTCGGGGTGTGCGTTCAAGGCCGCTGCGATGGTGTCGAGCAGCTCGCGGCTGGCGGGCTTGACGACGGCCGAGCCGGTCTCGAAGAGGATCTTGTCGGAGATGACGAAGCGGTCGCGGGCGATCAGCACCTTCGGGCGCACCTTGGGCGGGACGAAGGTGCGCGTGGGCTTCAGGGTGTCTTTGAGCGTGTACGGGTCGGCGTACATCTCGCGGAAGTTCGCCACCGGGCCGTCGGTCAGCGAGTCGTCCACCACGTAGGTGGTCGGGTGCTGCGGCAGGGTGGGGTCCCATGCCGAGGCCGCGCTGGGGGCGAGCGCCCCGGTGACGGCGAAGAGGGCGACGGCGGCGGAGCGATCGAGCGACATGGAGCACCACTGATGGGGGCGGGGACTGTGCCGTGGCACGGCGCGACGGGTCTGCTAACGGGTCAGAGCGCGACATTCACGGCGGCGTGCGCGCCGAGGGGGGCGGGGCCCCCTCACCAGTAGGCGGTGGTGACCCGAAGATCGCCCCGGGCGGGTATCAGGCACGCCAGGCGCAGGTCGGCGGCGACACCATTCGCCAGCTTGGTTCTGCGCTCCAGCGCACCCTCACGGCCAGCGCGCCCGTCGAGCACGCGAACCGCGCAGGCGCCACAGATGCCGTCGCCGTCGCACGCGGCCCCCAGCGGCACGCCGGCGGCGCGGGCGGCCTGCAGCACCGTGGTCCCGGGCGCCACGTCGATGGCGCGCTGCAGGGGGTGGAAGGACACGGTGCAGGGCATGGTCGCAGGATGCCATGGGCCCGGGCCGGGCGTTAGGCCGGGGCCATGTCCAAACACATCCTCGTCACGACCGGCCCTCTCCCCTCTTCAGACGACACCCGCGTTCGCGTGATCATCGGCCGGGCCGACCGGCTGCGTGATCCGGCGGTCGTGGCGGCCGCAGGGGTCGACGCGGCGACCTGGGGCGCCATGGCCGAGGCGACCCAGCCGGGCGATGGCGGCGCCCGCGCCGAGACCTGGGTGGGCGGGGCCAAGG
>JBDQIL010000169.1:0-7327 GCA_040264415.1 Myxococcota bacterium | reverse complement strand
GTCGTAGTAGGACGTCTCGGGGTGGAAGGTCACCCGCACCAGGCGCTGGGCCTCGGCGCTCAGGTGGTTGTGGGCGATGTCCTACAACAGGTACGACTTGCCGGTGCCCGGGGGGCCGAAGAAGATGACGTTGTGGTGGTCGGACCAGATCTCGTCGGCCTGCTCTGCCGCGGGCTCGTCCTCTTCGTCTGCGGGCTCAGTCGCTCGAGCGGGTCCGCCGGCCGGGTCGTCGGCGTCTGGTGCGGGGAAGAGCGCGTGGCCCAGCGCGTTCAGGCGGATGCGGTCGCTGGTTCCGAGCGCGTCGGTCAGATCGACCGTCTCCAGCAACCCGGGGCGGAGGGGGAGCGCCGATGGACGCACCAGCCCGTCGTACACGTTGTGCGTGGGGGTGGTGCGCTTGGGGTAGGCGCGAACCACCACCAGCCCGGTGACGTAGGCGTTGAGCGAGACGGTGCGGCCGCGCGCCTCGCGAACGCTCCGGAGCGCCCGTCTGAGGCTGCTCGCGTAGTGTTCGCTCTTCATCCGCTCGACCGCACCCGAGGCCTCCACCTGGTCGAGCAGCGCCAGATCGGCGTCGGTCACCCGCACCCGCAGCTCATCTGCGACGAGAATCGCAGGAACGTCGATGCGCGGCTTGCGGCCATACCGGAGGTCGATGCGAACCTCGTCGAGCCCCAGCTCCTCCGCCCGCTCCCGAAACGCCGCCCACAGGGGCGTGCGCCAGTCGCGCGCCACGGTGCCCTCCACCTTGCTCTGAGATGTGTCCCCCTGCGGGCCAGCGACCCGCCCCCCGCGACCCGCCGCTCAGTCGTCGCCGACCGTGACCACGACCACCGTGACGTTGTCTTCGGTGCCGTTGTCGAGGGCCTCTTGCGTGAGCACCTCGGCGAGGTCTTCGCCCGGCGTGCGGCGGATGATGTCGGCCAGGGCGTCATCATCGAGGGGGTCGGTGAGACCATCCGAGCAGAGGATGAAGATGTCGTCGGGCTGGACCGGCCGGGTGGACGTGTCGGGCTCGACGGGGCCATGGTAGCCCACGCTCTGCGTGAGGATGTTCTTGTGCGGGACGATGCGGGCGAGCTCGGGGGTGAGCCGGCCGGCGTCGATCTCTTGCTGCACCACCGTGTGGTCGCGGGTCAGCCGGATCAGCCGATCTTCGCGGAACAGGTAGATGCGGCTGTCGCCCACGTGGCCGAGGTGGGCGATGTCGTCTTCGATGAGCAGCACGCACAGCGTGGTGCCCATGCCGGCGTGGGCCGGGTTGGCCAGCGCCTCGCGGCGGATGCGCAGGCTGGCCTGGTTCATGCAGTACCGCAGGCGCTCACGGATGGCCTCGTCGTCGTCGGGCGTGACGCGCTCGAGGCGGGTCTCGTCGGGGTCTTCTTGGCCGAGCAGCACCTCGGCGACCGTGGCGACCGCGATCTCGCTGGCCACCTCGCCGCTGGCGTGACCGCCCATCCCGTCGGCGACCACGAACAGGCCGGCGCCGAGCTCCACCAAGAAGGCGTCTTCGTTGTTCTCGCGTACGGGACCGGGGTCGGTGCGGGCGGAAGCATCCAGGCGCATGGCTCACTTTCCAGGTGCGGCCTGTGCCCTGAGGCGTGGCGCAGGCGTTCCGAGTCATGTACCCTGTGGGCGCGCTTCGCGCCGGCCAGACCGGGCTGCCCCCAACCCCTGGCCTCCGCGGCGCGGCAGCGATAGGCCCAATAAATGCAGGAACAACCTGCTTCTCTGTGGAGACTTTCGTGGTGGGATTGCCCCAGGCTGGCGACCGGATCGGCGACTGGGAGGTCGTGGGCGAGCTCGGGCGTGGCGGGATGGCCATCGTCTTGTCGGTGGTCCACGCCGAGACCGGCGCGAGCCGAGCGATGAAGCTGATGCTGCCCGCCGGGCGGCCTGAAGACGTCGCTCGCCGGTTTCGCCGCGAGTTCCGGGCCCTGTCGCGCCTCGATCACCCCCATGTGCTCAAGGTCTTCGAGGGGGGCATCCTCGACGGTCGGCCCTGGTTCGTGATGGAGCACCTCGACGGCCGTGAGCTCAAGCAGGAGGTCGAGGAGTGGCGCGGTCTGCCCCCGATGGAGCGCGTGCGCCGGGCCAACGACCTGCTCATCCAGGTGGGCCGGGCCCTCGAGTATGTGCACGGCCGCGGGCTCGTTCACCGAGACATCACCCCCTCCAACATCATGGTGCTGCCCGACGGCACGGCCAAGCTGATGGACTTCGGGGTGGTCAAGGAGCCCGGCGGCGAGCTCACCCACGCCGGCGAGGTGGTGGGCACCGTGGCCTACATCGCCCCCGAGCAGATTCACGGCGCCCACGTCGACGCGCGCGCCGACCTCTACAGCTTGGGCGCGGTCTTCTACTTGATGCTGACTGGCCGCCGGCCGTTCAACGCGCGCACGCTGGCCGGCTACATGGACAAGCACCTCAACCGGCCGGTGCGTCCGCCGCGCGAGCTGGTGCCCACCATCCCAGAGTCGGCCAACGACGTCTGTGTGCAGCTGTTGGCGAAGGATCCCGCCGACCGGTTCGCGTCGGCTACCCACCTGCTGCACGTGCTGCACGCCGCCCCCGACCAGGGCGCGGGCCCCGGCACCCAGGAGTGGACCCCGCCCCTGGTGGGCCGCACCGCAGAGCTGTCGCGGCTGCGCGAGCGGGTGGCCCGGCTGGCCGGGTCTGACGACGAGCCGCCGTCCGGGGGCCTCGTGGTCCTCGACGGGCGGGCCGGCATGGGCATGGGCCGGATGGCGCGCGAGGTGGCACAGATCGCGCGCCAGCTCGGGCTGCCGGTCTCCCGGGGTCGAAACCAGGATCTCGGCCAGGACGCCTTCGAGGGCTTCCGGGTGCTCTTCGACGACCTGTGCGCCGAGCTCAACCTGGGGGAGGGTCGGGTGCCCGAGGCCTTGGCGGCCACCTTCGGGCGGGTGCCCACCCCGAAAGACCGCATCGAGCGCTACGCGGTGCTCGCCGAGGTGGGTCGTCTGGTGGCTGCGGCCGGTCGCCGCGTGGTCATCCTCGAGCAGATGCATCGGGCCGACCGCGGAACCATCGAGCTCACCGAGTACCTCGCCCGCAACCACGTGGGCGCCGAGCGGCGGCCGCTGCTGGTGATCCTCACCCGCACGCCGCCCGAGCCGGGCGAGCCCGATCCGCTGGCCGACCTGATCAGCGGCGCGGCCACGGGGGTGGCCCCCCTGCACGAGGTGCTGGGCCCCATCTCGCCCGCGGCGGTCGAAGAGCTCGTGCTCGACGTGGTCGAGGACAGCCCCCAGGCTCGCCGGCTCGCCGAGCGGCTGCACGGCAGCGGCAACGGCAACCCCTTCGTCATCAGCGAGATGATCCGCGATCTGGTCACCCAAGGTGTGATCGACGTGCCCGACGGCCCCATGCGCGGCCAGCTCACCCGCACCCTCGCCGACCTCGACGCGCTGGTGCTCCCTGTGCCCAGCACCCTGCGCGATGTGCTGGCCGAGCGCCTCGCGCCGCTGTCCGACGAGGCGCGCCGGGTGGCCCTGGCGCTGGCGGTCTCGCGCCACCACCTCGACCTCGACCTGCTGGGGCCCGTGACCGGCATGCCCGAGCCCGACGTCATCGCGGCGGTCGATGAGCTCATCAGCAGCCGCCTGGTGCGCGAGCGGCGCGTGGGCGACCGCGAGCGCTTCGAGCTCGACCGAACCCGCGTCGCCGACGTGCTGCTGCAGCAGACCTCCCCCGAGGTGGTGGAGCGTTTCCACCAGCGGATCGGCCGGGTGCTCGAAGAGCTCTACAAGCGGCGCACCGACGTCGTGGTGGAGAGCCTCGCCTGGCACTTCGAGCAGGGCGACGAGCCTGGCAAGGCCTTCCCCTACCTGCTGCAAGCCGCCGAGAAGGTCCGCAAGCGCTCCTTTGTGGCTGAGGCCCTGTCGTTCCTCGACCGCGCGACCGCCCTCGAGCCCCGCGCCCGGGGTCTGCTCACGCTCGACGAGGCCGACCGGCGGCTGGCCAACCTCGAGCTGGCGCGGTCGGTGGTGCTCATGCACCTCGGCCAGCCCGAGGCCTCCGAAGCCGAGGCCCGCCGCGCGCACGCCCTGGCCATCGACCTGAGCGACGATCGGCTGCAGGTCCGCACCGCTACGGAGCTGGGCTGCCACGCCCGGCGCACCAGCCGCTTCGACGCCGCCGAGGACTGGCTCCGCCAGGCCCTCGAGCGGGCCGAGCAGCTGGGGGACAAGCGGGCCCAGATCGTGCCGCTCTACGAGTTCGGGGCCGTGCAGTGGTCGCGCGGCGACCTCGAAGCCGCTCGCGACTACTTCGTGCAGGCCATGGCCGGCTCCGAGGCCTACCAAGACGAGCAGGCGCTGGTGTTGGGCGCCAACGGGCTGGGCATCATCTCGCTGTGCCGCGGCCAGTCCGCCGAGGCCCGCCGCTACTTCAGCCAGTCCATCGAGGTGGCCAGCAAGCACGGCCTGATGGACCGGTTGAGCGTGGCGCGGACCAACCTCGTCGAGGTCTACCACCTCACCGGCAACCTGCGGAAGGGGCTCGCGCTGGCCGACCAGGCCGTGGCGCACGCCCGCGAGGTGCGGCACGAATACGGCATCGGGATGGGCCTGCGCTACCGCGTGCTGATCCTGACCGACCTCGGCCGCCTGGTCGAAGCCGAAGACAACGCCACCGAGGCCATCCGAATCCAGCAGGAGCTCGGAAACCCCGAGGACGTGCTGGCGGCCCAGGTGGTGCTCATCCGGGCGCTGCTGGCGCGGGGCGCTCGGGACGACGCCATGGGGATGCTCGACCAGGCGCTGGCGCTGGTGCCCGAGTTCGACTCCGAGGGCTTCGAGCCCTTGCTGCACGCCTGGCGCAGCCGCATCCTGGCCGCCGAAGGCCGCATGGACGAGGCGCGGGCCTGTGCCGTGCTCGCGCGCAAGGCGCCCGGCCGCATGTGGCCCCACCAGCGGGCCCGCCTGGTGCTCAACCTGGCGCGCATCCACCGGGGCCTGGGGGAGGATGAGGCCGCGCTCAAGCACGCCGAGGAGGCCCTGCGCATCGCCGACTCGAGCGGCTATCGGCTCTACGCGATGCGGGCCCGGCAGCTCTGCGCGCAGACCTCGGGCGACGAGACCGCGGCCGCGCGCCACGCCCGCGTGGGCGACGCCCTCGCGCGCAGCCTCGCGGCCCACCTCGACCGCGAAGACGCCGCCGCCTTCCTGCGCATGCAGGGGGTGCAGCCGCGCCTGCGCCGGTGGACCGGCAGCGCCTGAGCCCCGCGGGCCGCGGGCCGCCCGTCCCCAAACGCAGAGCGGCGGCCCGCCAAGAGCGAGCCGCCGCCGATCACGATGCGCCGAGGCCTACGAGTCGCAGTCACCGAAGAGGGCGTACTCGATCTCGATGGTGGAGCCGCCCTCGGGGACGTAGTCGCTGTCGAAGTCGATGGCGTTGTCGGTGGGGTTGTACTCCCAGCCGATGGTGGTGGTGACGCCATCGACGCGGACCACGACGGTCTCGGGGACGGGCCAGTCGGTCAGCTCGAAGGTGCTGAGGTCGGCCGCGGCGCCCTCGGCGAGGGCCTCGAGGTGGGTGCCCCAGTCGGTGGCGCAGATGCTGAGGAACAGGCCGCCGGTGGCCACGGTGGCCTCGTAGAAGCCGGTGTAGGCCGACGCCGAGGAGCAGCCCGACGGGTAGTCACCGCCGATGGCGTGCAGCACGACATCGTCGGGGTTGTCCTTGAGGCCCTGGAAGAGGCTGACGTAGTGGCTGTAGTTGTTGACCGACTGCTCGGGCTCGTCGGAGACGCCGACGAGGTTGAGGGTCGCGTCGTCGCGCATGAGGCCGTAGTTGCAGCCGGAGCCCGACAGGGTCTCGGACAGGCAGGACTCCAGCAGCATGAAGGCGCGCTCGGTGTTGGAGCCGTAGCTCGCGCCGAGGTTGATCATGGTGGTGATGGTGGTCTGCGCGTCGGAGGCCGAGAACGTGTTGTCGATGAACAGGTCGGAGCCGTTGATGCAGCCGTCGTCCTCGACCGTGGCGGCCACCTGGTAGTCGGAGTCGAGGCCGGCCATCGTGGTGGTGAACGTGCCGAAGTTGTTCTGCACGTTCTCGATGTCGTCGTTCATCGAGCAGGACCGGTCCACCGCGAAGATGATGTCGGTCTGGCCCCGGATGGGCTGCTCGTAGATGTCGGTGTTCGACCCGAACAGCTCACCCATGCCGTCTTGGATGGCGGTCACGCGGCTGGTGTAGGGGTCGTTGGACTCGACCACGAGGTAGCTGGTGTCGGCGAAGTCGTCGTAGGGCGCGTAGCTCACCTCGACGCCCACGCTCTCTTCGGGGGCCAGCGTGTACGGCATGGCGCCGATGAGCGAAGAGCTCACGTCGAAGTCGCTGCTCGCCGTGTTCTGCTGCAGGTTCGAGATGATCAGCGGCGCGTTGCCCACGTTGGAGATGCTGATCTCCTGGGTGGACTCGCAGCCGATGTAGAGCGTGCCGAAGTCGTACTCGGTGGGCGTCACCTCGATGACCGGCGCGATGCCCTCACCGAGCAGCGCCACCTCGACCGTGGCCTCGTCGGGGTCGTTGCTCTCGATCAGCACCATGCCGCCCGTGTTGCCCGACGTGTTCGGGCTGAAGGTCACCGAGAACTGCGCCGACCCGCCCGGCTGAACCAGCGGCGAGGTCAGCGACCCGATCTCGTAGGGCGCCGTGCTGTCCGCCAGGTAGATGCTGGTGATCTGCAGCGGGCCGTCGCCCTCGTTGCTCACCGTCACCACCGCCGACTCGGTCGCCGGGGGGGCCTCGACCCCATCGACGTAGACCTGCCCGAAGTCGATCTCCAGCGGGTCCACCGCGATGTCGGGCTCGGCGTTCTCCAGGTCCTCGTCGATGTTCTTGTCGCCCTCGACGAGCTCGTACTCGTTGCAGGCGATGCCGAAGGCGCCGAGGCTGGCGATCAGCAGGAGAGAGCGGGTCATGGGGACTCCGGGGTGGACTCGATGAATTCTGTAGTGGGGCCCCCGAGCGGAGCCCACGCGCCCACAATCCTACACGAAGCACACACCAACGGCCACCTCGAGTCGGTGGACGGGCCGCCATGGCTCGACCGAGACGCCCCTGATTCTTCGACAACCAATCACTGGCGGAGGTTCTCGCTGGGGCCCGACGCCGGCCACGGCGCCCGCCGGCGCCTTCGATCCCCTCGCGCTGCCTCGCCCCGCCGGTCGATGCGGTCGGCGCGTCCGAGGTGCCCCGTCCGGGTGCCTTGTCCGCCCCCCAGCCCCGCGATACCCGCCGGCCCATGGTCCTCGCCCTCGGATACTCCAACAGCCCCTTCGACCCCGCAGACCCCGGCCGC
>JBDQIL010000168.1:0-7328 GCA_040264415.1 Myxococcota bacterium | reverse complement strand
GCGACGACGGCGACCCCGACATCCACCCCGACCAAGCCGAGTCCTGCAACGGCTTGGTCGGGGTGGATGTCGGGGTCGCCGTCGTCGCAGTCGGCGCTGGCGGGGAAGCCGTCTCCGTCGCGGTCGGGGTCGGTCCCGTCGGCGCCGTCGCTTCCATCGGCGCCGTCGCTTCCATCGGCGCCGTCAGCGCCGTCGCTTCCGTCTGAGCCGTCGGCGTCGCCGCTCCCGTCGGCGCCGTCGGATCCCGCCCCCTCGGCGTCGCCGTCGGCCTTGTCTCCACAGGCCACCAGGGACCAGGCGAGCAGCATTGGGGGGAGAAGGCGGACCATGGCGACCTCGCGCGGGTGGCCAGCCTATCCGGTGGAGCGGCCCGCCGTCGGCTCAGCCGGGGTCGCGCACCCGGCGGTGTCGGACGGTGTCGCCGCCCAGGTCGCCGCCGAACAGCGTCGAGACGGTGAGCCCGGTGCGCCAGCGACCGCCGTCGGCCATGGCCCATTCGGGGCCGGCGAAGGCCTCGAGGCTGAGGCGGGGCATGGGGCGCGCGCCGAAGCCGGCGGCCAGCGTGGTCCACGGGCCGACGTCGCCGTTGGTGCCCGCCATGCCGGCGCCGGCGCGGCCCAGCAGGAAGATGCCCTGACCGGGGCTGCCCCCCGGGGGCAGGAAGAGGCGGCCCGCCAGCATCAGGCCGGCGTCCCAGCTGCCCTCGAAGCCCAGATCGGCGTGAACCTCGAGCGCGGTGGACGGCGTGGGCAGGTAGCCCAGCGAGACGCCCGGCCGAACGCCCACGCTGTTGGCTCCCACGACCGAGCCGGAGACCCCCAGCGACGCCTCGCCCGCCCCGGCGGGTGCGGCGGCGAGGCCTCCCGCCAGCAGACCTGCGGTCGCGATGCGTCGCCTCACCATTGGATGACCCCCTCGACGAAGTACTGGCCCCGCAACACGCCAGTCTGCTGTCTTGGTCCCGTCGCGAAGGCGTCGTAGGCGAAGGCCTTGGCGCCAAAGCGCAGCCCCACCTGCTCATAGCGAAGCAGCAGGTCGCCGCCGCCGAGCAGGGCGGGGTCAGCGTGCAGCGCGTAGTCGGCGCTGGCGTCGGTGGACCACACCGCGCCGAAGCCGAGCCGCCCGGTGAGGTCCCAGTTCAGGCCGTCGCCGTAGCGGTGCGGCACGCGCAGGCCGGGGGCCACGTACAGGCCGTGGCGCAGCTCGAAGTAGTCGGCCGGGCTCTCGACTCTGTCGGGCGGGGTGCGGCCCGTGTCGTCGGTGGTGGTGAAGAAGCCCCCGGCGTCTACATACAGCACCCGCGACAGCCGAGAGTCGAGCCCGGCGCTGATGCCCGGCTTGAAGTCGCTGGTGACCAGCGACAGCCCGGCGTGCAGGCGGTTCTGGGGCTCGAGCGAGAATCGGTTCGCCTGGGCGGCGGTCGAGGCGAGCAGGCAGGCGGTGGCCAGGGTCAGGCGCTTCACGAATCTCTCCTGGGCCAGCGTCTGGGGGCGGGCCTCTGCGGGGGTCTAACCGTGGCCGCGGGCGTGGGCGCTGTCAACGGCACCACCGACCCCGCCCCGACCGGGTGCGATGGGCTACCCATGGCCCCATGACCCCCTGGCAACGCTGGCTCCGCACCGATCGCGACGAGATCCTCGACCGCGAAGGCCTCAACCCGCGCGGCCGCGCCATCCTCGCCGACCTCGACCGCTTCAACCGGATCGGCGGCTGGTACCGCCTGCATTGCCGCATGGTCACCCGCCACTGGGAGGCCCTGGGCCGCCCCACCCCCCTCCGTCTGCTCGACGTGGGCACCGGGCCGGGCGGCCTGCTGTCGGCGCTGGTCGAGCACTTCGACGGGCTGGGCGTGCCCCTCGAGCCCCTCGGCGTCGATCTGAGCCCCGACTATGTGGCCATGGCCCAGGAGCGCCTCGGAGACCGGGCGCCGGTGCGCCAGGCCGACGCCACCGACCTGCCCTTCGAGGCGGGCGCCTTCGACGTGGCCACCTGCACGCTGATGCTCCACCACCTGCCGCAGGAGGCCCGGGCCCGCCTGGTGGCTGAGCTGGGGCGGGTCTGCCGGTCGGTCTACCTCTTCGACCTCGAGCTCACGCTGTACGGCACCGCGGGCTGGGGGGCCTTGAGCGCGCTGCTCGGGATGGGCGCCGACACCCGACACGACGGCATGGTGTCGGTGCGGCGGGGCTCCACCCTGGCCGAGTTCCGCGACCTGGTCGCGCCGCTGCCGGTGCGGGGCCGTCGGGTCTTCCCCACGGCGCTGTGCACCGAGCCACGCTGAGCGCCGAGCCGCGTTGCCCGGCTCGCAGGGCTACTCGAGCAGGGCCATCAGCTCCGCGCGGGTGATGGCGCTGGCGCGGTCGGCGGCGCCCAGGGCGGCCTCGGCGAGCTTGCGCTTGCGATCTTGCAGCTTGAGGATCCGCTCCTCAACAGTGTCTTCAGCCACGAGACGGTAGACCATCACGGGCTTGTCCTGACCGATGCGGTGCGCGCGGTCGGCGGCCTGGTCTTCGACCGCGGGGTTCCACCAGGGGTCCACCAAGAACACGTGGTCGGCGGCCGTCAGGTTGAGGCCCGTGCCGCCCGCCTTGAGCGAGATGAGGAAGACCGGCGGCCCGTCGTCGTCTTGGAACTGCTCGACGACGTCGCCGCGGTTGCGGGTGGAGCCGTCGAGCCGCACGAAGCCGAGGTCGTGGCTGCGCAGGTGCGGCTCGATGCGGTCGAGCAGGCTGGTCCATTGGCTGAACACCAGCGCCTTGTGCCCCTCCGACACCACCTCCTCGAGGGTCTCGACCAGCAGGTCGATCTTGGAGGAGCCGTCTGCGGTTTGGCCGGGCACCAGGCTGCTGTGACAGGCGGCCTGCCGCAGCCGCAGGAGGGCCTCGAGCGCGGCGAGGACGCCCTGGCCTTTGCCCAGCTCCTGCACGATCCGCTCGCGCGTGGCGGCTCGGATCGCGTCGTAGACCGCGCGCTCGTCCTTCGACAGCTCGCACCGCAGCACCATGTCGGTGCGCGGGGGGAGCTCTTTGGCCACGTCGCGCTTGAGGCGGCGGAGCACGAAGGGCGCGATGCGATCGCGCAGGTGGGCGGCCACGCCGGGCTCGCCCACCGAGATGGGCCGCTCGTACCGCTCGCGGAAGTCTTTGCGGCCGCCGAGCAGGCCGGCGTTGGTGAAGTGAAGCTGGCTCCAGAGCTCCTCGAGGCGGTTCTCGACCGGCGTGCCGGTCAGCGTGACCTTGAAGTCGGCCTGAAGGCGGAAGGCGGCGCGGGCCACCTGGCTGCCCGGGTTCTTGATGGCCTGGGCCTCGTCGAGCACCGCCATGTCCCAGCCCGCGTTGCGCAGCCGCTCGATGTCGAGGCGCAGCAGCCCGTAGGTGGTGATGGTGACGTCGACGTCGAGGTCGAGCACGCGCTGAGGGCCGTGGTAGACGTTCAGGGTGAGCGCGGGGCGGAACTTCTGGGCCTCTTCGGCCCAGTTGTGCAGCACGCTGGTGGGGCAGACCACCAGGGTGCGCTTGCCGGCGCGCATGGCGGCGAGCGCCTGAAGGGTCTTGCCCAGGCCCATGTCGTCGGCGAGCACGCCGCCCATGCCGGCCTCTCGCAAGAAGCCCAGCCAGTTGATGCCGTCGCGCTGGTACGGACGCAGCTCGGCGTCGAGGTCGTCGGGCAGCGTGGCGTCGGGGATGCCGTCGAAGCCGGCCACCAGCGCCTTGAGCTGGTCGAGGCCCGGCGGAGGGGGCTGGTCGAGCTCCTTGGCCAAGCGCGCGAGGTCGAACAGCGCGTACTTGGCGACCTTTCCGGAGTCCTCGTCGCGGGCGCTGAGCAGGTCGGCGACCAGGTGGCCGTGCTCGTCGAGCCAGCCCTTGGGCAGCGGGGCCCAGCCGTCGGCCACCCGCACCAGCTCGGCGCCGTCGCGCCAGGCCGCCATCACGCGCTGGGGGTCGGCGCCGGCGAAGTCCACCTTGAGGCGGTCGCCGTCGACCTCGACCGACGGCGAGATGGCCTCGGCGCGGCGGAAGCGCTTCCAGGCGTCGCCGCCCAGGTCTCCGGTGAACCGGTCGAGCTTGTCTACGAACCGCACGGCCCCGGCGCCGTGGAAGGCGCGCTCGAGGTCGAGGGGCAGGTGCAGCTCGGTGTGGGAGCGGTGGCGCAGGCGGTCTTCGGCCTTTCGGTCGCGCACCGGCACCACCCCGCCGGTGACCTTGAGCTCGCCGCGCTCGATGCGCGCGACCGGGGGGTCACCGTAGACGATGACGGGTTTGACCACGAGGCTCTCGCCATCGTCGCGGGTCTCGACCAGCAGCCGCGGCGGCTCGCGCATGCCAGTGGGCAGGCGGGTGGTGCGCACCTGAACCGGGATGCGCTTCTTGACCGCGGGCAGCACCTCGGCCACCAGCTTCTCGACCTCGTCGGGCTGAAAGGACACGCCCGAGCGCTGGTAGAAGACCTTGCGCTGCTGCGGCGACAGGCCGCCGGTGCCCACGGGCCGCAGGTGGCCGTCGCAGATGACGCTGGCGTTCCGAAACACCCGCTCGATGCCGGGGTCGCGCACCACGCGCACGCGGAAGCCGTCGGGGTTGCCGGGCGCGGGGTCGTCTTCGACCAAGGCCAGCGGCAGCACCTCGTCGCCCTTGCACGAGACCGGCTCGCCGTCGAGGGTGACGTCGGGGCTGCGCTCGAGGGCGGCCAGCAGCCGGGGCACGCGCTCTTTGGGCACCGTCACGCCGAAGGTGCGGCCCATGGCGGCCTCGGCGTCGAGGTCTGCGTTGGTGGCGAGCACCGCCCCCTTGCCGGTCTGCGCCGACCCGAGGAGCGTGCGCTCGAGCGGCGTCTCCGACCCCGCCTGTACGAGCACCCGGTCGATGTGGAAGCCGCCTGGGGAGGTCTTGAGGCGGTAGCCGACCCGGGCGGGGGCGGCCTTCTTGCGGCCCCGCGCTGCTGGGGCCGGTGCCGGCGCGTCGAGGTCGGGCAGGGCGTCGCCGCCGTTGCTCGCCTGGGTCCAGGCGATGACGCCCGCGGCGGCGTGGGTGCACACGTCGGCGTCGACCCCGCAGTCGCACGACCAGTCGTCGTCGCCGGGCCAGAGGTGCACCGTGAAGGGCACCGCCACACCGTGAATGCTCACGCGCAGCAGCACCTCGTCGCGGCTGGCCTTCTCTTGGAATACGCGCCCGCTGCGGGCCAGCTTGACTCCACGGCTCCAAAAGTTGGACGCGGCTTCATCTCGCATGGTGTCGAGGAGGGACATGGCCGGGGGGCTAATCCGATGCAGCGCGGCGCGGGACCGAAGGTTGAATCCAGATGGGGTCCGAGGCGCGGATCTCCGGGGATGCCGTTACCCTTCGGCCGGTGCCCGGAGGTACGGATGCGCTGGTCTGAACCCCTGCCGCGGATCCTCCTGCTCGGTGCGGTGGGCGTCGCCTGCGCCGAGCCGGCGCCCGTGGGGGCGGATCGGGGGGACGCGGGGCCCACCTCTCCCGATGACCCCTCCGACCCGGGCGCTGACGGCGTCACCGACGGGTCCGACGGCGGCGGGTCCGACGGCGAAGACGGCGCCAGTGACTCGGGAGATCCCGACGGGGGGCCCGCCTTCAGCGGGTTGACCACCTTCAGCTACATCCGAGACGGCGCCCTGGTGTGCGACGCCGACCTCGCCTGGCAGGGCACGGCCTACGCGGGCGACTGCGCCGACTGCGCCTTCCAGTTCGCCATCGGCGCCGCGCCCGTGGCCGACCGCAGCCCGCCCGGCTGCGACCTGCTGTCGCACCTCGCCTACACGCTCGTCTACCCCGACCCCGACGTGGCCATGGTGCTCGCCTACGCCCCCACCTTCGGCGACCGGTCCGGCGTGCTGCTCACCGGCTACGGGATGCCGGGCCTCGACGCGCCCGGCCCCTACTGGCTGGGCGACCTTGGCTCCGACGCCGACCCCGACGGGGCCGTGACCTGGGACGGCGCGGCCTTGTCGTGGAGCCTCTCGCGGGCAGGGGTCGAGGTGGAGGAGCGCGTGCCCCCGCTGCTGCGCGACTGCGGTGGCCTCGCCGAGAGCGATGCCACCACCGCCTTCCCGGCAGAAGAGGAGCGCGCCGGCTCGCTGCCCTGCGATGGGCCCGAGTCCTTCGATAGCACCCACATCGACACCTGGGCCCTGCGAACCGATGGCGGACCCATCGCCCTGACGGTGGAGGCGCCCACGCCTGGTGCCTCGGCCGACCTGATGCTGCTGGTCAACGACCCGGACGGCTGCACGGTGGCCACCGCCGACGACAACTTCAGCTGCGCGGCCCCCCCGCTGTCGGGCGCGTGCCCGTCGCTGGCCACCGACCTGCCGGCGGGCGCGTGGACCGTGGTGGTGGCGCACCGCAACGCCTGCGCCGCCGGGCCGGTCGAGTACCGCCTGTCGGTCGCGGGCGCGGCGGGGCCCGTGGTGCCGGAGAGCGACGACCTCGAACGACTGCGGCGTCACCCCACGCGGGTGCACAGCGCGGGTCGAGCGACGGTGCGGGGGGGGCCTGCCGTCAGCGGTCGTTGACGCGCGCGTGACGTGCTCCCATGCCGGCCAATGGTGAGGAGTCCGCTCCTGACCCGTTCAAGCTGGCCCATCGCGGCCGCCCTCGCCCTCTCTCTGACCGCCCTGGGTTGTGATGACAAGGGCGGCGGCTCCGGCAGCACCGACGGCGCTGGTGGTGCCGATGGTGCCGATGGTGCCGATGGTGCCGATGGTGCCGACGGGTCGGATGGCGCCGACGGCGCCTCTGGCCCCGACTTCGAGTCGATCAGCGGCACCATCTCCTTCGACCACGAAGAAGAGGGCCTGGTCAAGTGTGACAGCACCATCTCGTTCACCGGCGCCGACTACGCGGGCGACTGTGACGACTGCGCGTTCAACTTTGAGGTCGAAGCCACGCTGACCGAGGAGCTGGGCGAGGGCTGCCACTACGGCGCCTGGTCCACCTGGACCATGTTCGACGACGACGAGCTGACCACGGCGTTCATGACCTTCAACGAGGCGTACGTCTACTCGGGCGTCCTCGGCGACTACAACCTCACCGACATCTTCCGCACGGGCTACGGCCTGCCGTCGTATGGCTTTGATGGCCCCTACTGGGCGTTCGCCACCTTCGACGGCGACTACACCAGCACGTACTCCGCCTCCAGCCTCGACGGCACCACGTTCAGCTGGACCTTCGCCCAGGACGGCACCAACACCTACTTCGACTACCAGGACTTCTGCGGGTCGGCGACCAGCTCTGGGGCCACGGCGGCCTACGGCGGTGACAACGTCGCGACGGGCGACCTGCCGTGCGACAGCCTGTACAGCTACCTGG
>JBDQIL010000167.1:0-7353 GCA_040264415.1 Myxococcota bacterium | reverse complement strand
CCCCCCGGTCGGGTCACGGCCGGGGGGCGTCGCCTTCTTCCGCGTCGCCTTCTTCTGGGTCGTCGTCGGTGTCGTCGCCCTCGCCCGCAGCATCGGGGGTCGGGGCGTCGTCTTCGGGGCCGGGATCGGGCGTCGTGGCGGCCTTGCGCACCCGGGGCGCCTTGCGCACCTTGGGGGCCCCGTCGTCTGCGTCGTCTGCGTCGTCTGCGTCGTCTGCGTCGCGCGCCGCGGGATCCGGTCTGGGCTCTCGCCCCGGACGGGTGATGTCGAGCTTGAGGTCGCGGGCGTCTTCGGCCTTTCGTCGGCTGAAGCTGCGCCGTGGGTCGAGGGCGACCGCGTCGCGGTACGCGGCGTAGGCGGTCTCCCAGTCGCCGGCAGCGAAGGCCGCGTCGCCCTCTCGATCACGCTCCTCCGCCAGGGGGCGCGCGGCCGCCAGCAGGGCCGGCAGGTTGCGGTCGTGGCGCCGGGCCTCGAGCAGGTCCGAGATGGTCTCTTCGCGGTCGTCGTCGGCCGCGGCCCGACGCACGAGGCAGGCTGCGAGCGCCGAGCGCACGGGGGGCTCGGTCTGCTCACGCCAGGCGAGATCGGTGAGACGGTGGCGCGTGGCGTCCTTGAAGGTGGGCCACGTCGCGTCGCAGTCGTCGTCGGCGGCGGCCGCGAGCGCCGCGGCGAGGTCGGCCTGGGCGGCGTCTTCGGCCTGCTCCGGCGCCACGATGCGGACCACCAGACCGGTGTCCCAGGTGTCGGTCACCGAGCCGCCCGCGGTGGCGTCGCCGGAGCTCGGACCGGCCTCGCCGCGGTCACCCGACGGCAGGGGGTCGGCCAGGGCGTCGCCGCCCTCGTCGGGGCCCCGGAGCTCCGCGTCGAGGTCTGGGTCGTCGGGATCGCCGCCGCTGTCGAGGTCTTGCTCGGGCGGCTCGCCGGAATCCGGTGCGCTGTCGCCGGTGTCATCGGGGCCGAGGGGCGCGCGGTAGTCGCCCATGTCACCGAGGTGGCGCAGCACCCGACCGGACTTCTCGTCCATCAGCATCAGCGACAGCGCGTAGTCGCCCTCGGGGAGGTCGGCGGGGATGCCTACCCGGAAGGGCATGTCGATGAGCTCGGTCGCCTTCCAGTCGGCGGGCGGGTACCAGTCCCAGCCCGGCGCGAGGGCCTGCACCGACCGGTTGCCCTGGCCGTCGTCGAGGATGGCGAGCACCTGGAAGCTGGAGCGCCGAAAGCCGGCCTGCCAGCGGGTGTTGAGCTGGTAGAGGCCGCCCGCCGCCACCTCGGGAGAGGGCAGGCGGGCGTGGTACAGCCGCACGCCACCTTCGAAGCGCTGGGCTGCGTCTGGAGCGGGCGTGTTCGATGTGGTGACGAACAGGTCTTTTCGGATGTGGTTGCCCACATGCAGCCGCTTCGCGCCGATGGCGTAGCCCGGGATCTCGATGTAGCCGGCCTTCCACTCCTTGTGGCGTGGGATCTTGGAGGAGTTGGCCCAGCCGCCGTGCACGTGGGCGAAGTCGGGCTTTCGCTCCTGGAAGATGTACTCCTTCATGAACTTCATGTTGAAGTCGCGGTGCCGGGCGATGGGCACGTCCACCAAGCCCGCGATGTCGATGATCTCCCAGTCGGTGAAGTACATGTGCGCGCCCATATCGACGTCGAGGAGAGAGATGTCGTCGATATCAAGGCGCCGCTGAACCCAGGTCATGTACCGCACTCGTCGGTGCACATCGCGGGTCGAGGTCTCGGGGTTGTTGGCGAAGTGCACGATGTGGCGCACCTCAGAGCCCACCCACACCAGGGCCGGCAGCAGCAGGAGCGTGGCGCGCAAGGGGGCGCCGCGCAGCAGGGCCTCGGGCACCCGGCCGCTCCAAGTCGCGGGCGCGGCGAGCCGCTTCTGGTCGATGCGGAGGGCGTCGATGAGCTCGCCCAGGCCGATGGCGAGCAGCGGCAGCAGCGTCACCGAAGCGAGGTTGAACCAGCGGTGCGCCTTCATCCAGTCGCCCTTGCTGTAGAGCGCGAAGAAGACCGAGAAGCAGGCGCTGATCCAGAGCAGCCCGCGCGATCGCCAGCCGGGCCGCCCCAGGCTGAGCAGCCCCGCGCTGGCCGCAGCCGCGGCGATGCTCCACACCCGGATCTCCACCCACTCCTTTTGAACGGGCCGCCACCAGTCAGGGATGCGCGGCAGCCCGTCGCGGCCGTCCCACCCGATGACGAAGGCGAGCCACGCGCACGTGATCACCACCACCCAGCGTCGCCAGCCTCGGAACCCCACGGCCGCCAGCCCCAGCAGCGGCGTGGCCCAGATCACGCCGTGGTCGCCGAACCACCGGCGGATGTACTTCCAGCCTCCGCCCGACCAGTTCCATGGTTGAAACTGGGTCTTCTTGAGGGCGAGCTTTGCGTAGTAGGTGTTGGGGAACTCCCAGGCGAAGTAGGTGTAGCGCCAGGCCTGCCAGGCCACGAAGGGCAGGGCGAAGGCGGGCAGCCACCGCAGCAGCGGGCCCGCCCGTCGCGTGGCCACGGCGTCGAGGGTGAGGGCCACGCCGGCGAAGCTCGCATACGCGATGGCCTCGGGGCGGGTCATCGTGAGCAGGAAGAACAGCGCCGCCGACCAGGGCCGCCGGGGTGCGTCATCGGGCGCGCTCAGCTCGCCGAGCAGCCGGACCATGCCGGCGGCCAGCAGGAAGCAGAACAGGCTGTTCTCGAGGCCGGAGGCGTTCCAGATGACGAACTGCGGGCTCGCGGCCAGCAGCACCGGCGCCACCAGGGCCACGTCGTCGTCGCGGCCGGGGCGGGCCCGCCGGACCAGCTCGGCGGCGAGCGGCAGCGTGGCCACCCCGAGGACCGCGCCCACCACCTTCGAGGCGGTCCACATGGGCACGCCCAGGGCGTAGAAGCCCGCCATCAGGAAGGTCCAGAGCGGGTTGGAGAAGCCCTCGACCCGCTCGCCGCCGGCGTAGGTGACCAGCCCTTCGCCCTCGACCAGGTTGCGGGCGTAGGCGAAGGTGATCGCCGAGTCTTCGATGAAGAAGGGCTGCGGCAGGCAGTAGACCAGGTAGTGGACGACGTAGCCGACCGCCGCGAGGGCGATCAGGGACGCGTGCCGGCGGCCGCGGTCGTCGAGGCCGCGCCACCAGTGCGCGAGCCGATGGGGGACCTGGTCCATGGGGTGGATCCGCTGGGGGCGGCCAACCTACCCGACCGCGGCGGCGCGCGCCGGTGGTCGGGGGCGAGCGCGCGCGCCGGGGCCGGGCCAGCGACGCGCGGCCGGTCGATCAGATGGTCTTCTTCACCGCGGAGGCTGAAGCGGCCTCGCGCTTGGCCGCCGACTGCCGCTTGAGCTCGGCGAGCTGGGCCTTGGCCGATGCGTTGGCGGTCTTGGCCTTGATCTTGGCGAGCTTGTCGTCGAGGCTCTCGCCGCGAATCTCGCCGGCGACGTCGGCCTCGGCGGACTTCTTCTGGATGGTCTCGCGGACGTTCTCGAGGGCCTTGATGTCGGCGTCGGTGCTCAGGCCGTCGAGGGTCTCCTGGATCTGGATGCGCGCCTCGGCGTTGGCCTTCTTGGCCAACATCTCGGTCTTCTCGCGCTTGAGCTTCTCGATCTCGCCTTGGAACTGCACGAGGCCCGACTTGGCGTCTTCGGCCTGGGCCGAGACCTTCTCGAGCTCGGCGCGGACCTGCACGATCTTGGCGTCGAGCTCGTCCTTCTTCTGGATGAGGATGAGCGCGGCCTCGTCTTCGCCCTCTTCGACGGCCACCGGGATCTGGAGGCTGACCTGCGCCAGCTCCTTCTCAGCGGTCTCGAGCTCGGTCTGCAGCTTGTTGCGCAGATAGACGATGCCGGAGACGGCCTTCTTGAGCTCGCGGTGCTTCTTGATCCGCTCCTCGATGGCCGCCTCGTAGACGGCCTCCGGGTTGCGATTCTCGAGATCCGAGACCCACAGGCTCAAGAAGCCCTTCCAAACCTGTGCCAGCCGATCGAAGAAGGCCATCGCGTACTCTCCTGTTGAGCCCGGGTGGGGTGTGCGTAGCGCGTCGGCGGGAGCCGCGGCAACCGCAGTACCCCGCACACCGAGGCGTTATTGCATGCCCTCATCCCCCCATGGCGGCGGCTGCCGTCCCGGAGCTCCCGCGTGCTCGCACACCTTGTCGCCGGGACCGCCCTGTTGATGGGCACCCCCGCCGCCGCCGCGCCCCCTGAGGCCCTCGCCGGTCGTGCCTTCTTGGCCTACCCAGGCGACACCATCGAGCTGAACGGCTCGCAGTCGTCCGACCCCGATGGGGATCCCATCGCCACCTGGGCGTGGTCCCAGGTAGACGGCCCGGTGGTGGCGCTCGCCAAGACTGGCGGGTCGTCGCCCACCTTCACCGTGCAAGAGCCGGGCACCTACAGCTTCGAGCTGGTGGTGGGCGCGGGGGGGCAGACCTCCGCCCCCGACGTGGTCGATGTCATCGTGGTCGATCCGGACGCCGGCGCGCGGCACTCGGCTGGCGCCAGCGGTTGCAGCGCCGCCCCGGGCGCGCCCCTCAGCGGGCTGGCGGTGGCGGGGCTGCTCGCCCTCGTCGGCGGCCGCCGCCGGCGGGCCTGAGCGATGCCCCGCTCCCCCCGCCCGTCGAAGGCGGTCCTCTGCTCGAAGTGCCGCCAGCTCATCTCCAACCAAGAGACCCAGTGCCCCCACTGCGGGGCGGTGCAGCCCAACCTGTTCGGGCTCGCCGGGGGCCTCCGCAAGCTGTACCGCGACGTGCTGCAGCCCGTGCAGGTCGTCTTGGTGCTCAGCGTCTCGCTGTACGTGCTCAGCCTGGCGGCGAACGTGCAGGCGGCCATGAACCCCGCGGGCCTGTTTGATCTGGGCGCGCCGAGCGGCCTGGCGCTGTACCTGTTGGGGATGACCGGTGGTGAGGCCTGGGCCTGTGGGCACGTCTGGACCCTGCTCACGGCCAGCCTGCTGCACGGCAGCTTGCTCCACATCTTCTTCAACCTGTACTGGCTGCGCGCCCTGGGCCCGCTCACCACCAACCTGTTGGGCCCCGCGCGCTTCCTCGTGTTGTTCTTCTTGGCGGGCGTGGGCGGCTTTGTCGTGAGCAACATGGTCTCGGGGGTGCCCACCATCGGCGCGTCGGCGGGGCTGTTCGGGCTGATGGGCGCGCTCCTCGTCTTCGGCTGGCGCCGCGGCGGCACCGCCGGGCAGGCCCTGAAGTCCAACATGATCACCTACGCAGCCATCGGCTTCGCGCTGAGCTTCGCCATGCCGCGGGTGAACAACTGGGGTCACCTGGGCGGCTTCATCGCTGGCGGTCTGCTGGTGCTGGCCATGCCCAAGCACGAGGGGCGGCACGAGGGGCGCGGCGTGCAGCTGCTCGCGCTGGCCCTGCTGGTGGCCACCGTCGCCGGGGTGGGGCTGAGCGTCTGGCAGATGTGGGACACCTGGCAGACCGGCGCCCGGGCCTGCAGCTAGGCTGTGCGGGGGCAGGGTGAGGGCCCCGGCAGGGTGGGGAGGCCCCACCCCCAGGGTCAGGGCACGCAGGCCGTGTTGATGCTGCCGGGCGTGCCGAAGTCGAGGCCGGTGTCGCTGTCGATGTGGTCGGTGCTGTCACACCAGTTGTTGTCGTCGGTCTCGTCCTGGTAGCCGCTGTCGTTCTTGAGCTGCAGCGACGTGCCGCTCGACGGGCTGAGTCGGAAGCCGCCGGTGGTCTGTCCCCACTCCACCGACCCGATGACATCATCGGCGGCGTCACTGGAGCCCGTGAAGGTCACGTAGAGGTAGTCCTCCGCCGAGTTCAAGAAGCTCACGTCGCCCGTGCTGCCGGTGCCGTACTCATAGTCGGCCGTCAGCGTGCCCAGGCCGTGGTTGCCCAGCCCGGGGCTGGCGTCTCGGGCGAAGATGTAGTGCGTGCCGTCGAGGATGGTGAGCGGGCCCGTCACCGACAGCGAGTTGGTGTCGGACTCGAGGGCCCAGCCGTCGCCGATGAGGATGTCGAAGCCCGAGGTGTTGTAGAGCTCGAACCACTCGCTGTCGGTCTCGCCGGGGCCGGTGGGGTTGACCATGATCTCGGTGACCAGCAGGTCGCCGGGGCCGATGAGGTTCTCGTCGTAGAGGTCGTCACAGTCTTGGTCGATCATGTCGATGACCAGGGTGCCCGCATCGACGCCCTCGTTGACGCCCGGGTTGATGTCGCCGTCGGTGTCGTCGCAGTCGGTGTCGTCGCAGGTGCCGCGGGCGGGGCAGGCGGTGGTGCCGTTGGTGGTGCAGGTGGCCGCGGCCGTGTTCGACGTGCCGTAGTTGTCGGTGTCGGCTGAGGCGCAGCCGTCTTCGCAGTCGTAGGCGCCGTCGGAGTCGGTGTCGGTGCAGGTCGTGGTGCAGGTGCTGGCGGCGTCGTCGCAGTCGGTGCTGGTGCACGCGGCGTCGACCAGGCAGGCGCCGCCGGTGCAGGCCGTGGCCGCGGTGTTGGTGGTGCCGTGGTTGTCGCGGTCCACGTCGTCGCAGCCGTCGCGGCAGTCGGTCACGCCGTCGCCGTCGGTGTCGGTGCTGCAGTCGGTGGTGCACGACGTGGCGTCGTCGTTGCAGTCGGTGGCGGTGCAGGCGGCGTCTTGCAGGCAGTTGCCGCCCGAGCAGCCCTGGGCGGCGGTGTTGGTGGTGCCGTAGTTGTCGGCGTCTTCGTCGGCGCAGGCGTCTACGCAGTCGGTGAGGCCGTCGGAGTCGGTGTCGGTGGCGCAGTCGGTGGTGCAGGTGCTGGCGTCGTCGTCGCAGTCGGTGTTGGTGCAGGCGGCGTCTTGCAGGCAGTCGGCGCCCACACAGCCCTGGGCGGCGGTGTTGGTGGTGCCGTAGTTGTCGGCGTCTTCGTCGGCGCAGGCGTCCACGCAGTCGGTGAGGCCGTCGCTGTCGGAGTCGGTCGTGCAGTCGGCGGTGCAGGTGCTCGCGGCGTCGTTGCAGTCGGTGGCCGTGCAGACCGCGTCGGCCACGCACGAGGCGCCGTCTCCGTCGACGCAGGCTGCTGCGGCGCTGTTGGTGGCACCGTAGTCGTCTTCATCGACGTCGGTGCACGCGTCGACGCAGTCGAGGAGGCCGTCGCTGTCGGAGTCGGTGGTGCAGTCGCCGGTGCAGGTGCTGGCGTCGTCGTCGCAGTCGGTGGTGGCCTGGCTGCTGGTGGCCTCGTCGGTGTCGGTGCAGTCGGTGTCGGCCGAGGTGATGGTGGAGGTGCTGTCGGGCCGGAAGCCGTCGTTGTCGTCGTCGAGGTAGCAGATCTCGCCGCCGTCGCAGTCCTCGTCGTCTTGGTTGCCCACGATCTCGGTGGCGCCGGGGTAGTCGCCGGAGTCGGAGTCGTCGCAGTCGGTGGTGGGCTGGCTGCGCGTGGCCTCGCCCGTGT